>QKGU01000070.1 GCA_003250325.1 Paludibacter sp. | reverse complement strand
GAATCAGCAGCCGTATTCAGGATTATAAATGATATGGGAGGAGTGTGGAAAGTTTTCCTGACATTTTCAATAATTCCAAAAGCCATAACTGATTTCGTTTACAGACAAATTGCCGCACGTCGTTACAAAATCTTTGGCAGAAAGGCCACTTGTTTTGTTCCTACGCCGGAAATTAAGAGCAAATTCTTATAGTTAGTACCTAAACGAGGATATATTTCATCTTTTTGCAGTAACTTTGCAGCAAAATTCAGAAAGCATTATGTGGAATAAATTGATTGTTTTCTTTTCTGCTGTTGTTCGTTTCGTTAAACTTTGGTTTAATAAATTCATTAACTGGCGTAAAGCTCGTTATGCTCGTTTTAAAGGATTGGTATGGTATCGCAAAACTGGCAATATTTTTCTTACCTCCATCGTTTTGTTTATTCTGTATCTTTTTATTGTCGACATCAACTTTCTGTGGCTGTTCGGTAAATCCCCCGGTTTAAGCAGCATCAGCGATCCCAATCAAAGTGTGGCATCTATAATTTACACATCCGATGGAAAAGTGTTGGGAAAATATTTCCGTGAAAATCGTACGCCTGTTACTTATGAAGAAATTTCTCCGAAACTGATAAAAACGCTGATTGCTACTGAGGACGAACGTTTTTACAAACATTTCGGTATCGATTTTCAAGCGGTTTTCGCAGCTGTAAAAGATATGACCAAAGGTAAAAGTCGTGGAGCTAGTACCATCACGCAACAATTGGTAAAAAACATGTACAAAACCCGAAATCAATATTCTACCGGGCTTTTCGGCTATATTCCGGGTCTGAAACTGGTTATTAGTAAAACTAAGGAATGGACAACGGCCATTAAAATTGAAATTTTTTATAGCAAACAGGACATTCTCACCATGTATCTGAATACCGTCGATTTTGGTAGTAATTCTTTCGGAATTCACACGGCGGCAAAAACATTTTTCAAAACCACGCCTGCGAATCTCAACTACGAGCAATCGGCTACCTTGGTTGGACTGTTGAAAGCCACCACTTCTTATAGCCCGATTGTAAATCCGAAACGTTCGTTGGAACGAAGAAATGTTGTGCTCGAAAATCTGGTCACACATAACGTAATTACACAACACGAATGCGATTCGCTGAAAGAAATTCCAATCCGGTTGAATTATAGCGTTGAGCAATCGTATGATGGCGATGCATTACATTTTCGCGCTTATCTGGATAAATACCTGAAAGAATGGGAAGAAGAAAGCGGCTATGACATTTACTCTGATGGATTGAAAATTTATGTCACTATCGATTCACGCATGCAGAAATATGCCGAGGAGGCCGTGAACAAGCAAATGAGAACAGTTCAACGTCGGTTTTTCGATCACTGGCGTGGACAAAATCCATGGCAGGACGAAAACCATAAAGACATTGTGAACTTCATTGAAGATATTGGTAAAAAAACGAAGTACTATTCAACACTTGCCAAACGTTTCGACAACAACAAAGATTCGATTGACAAGTACATGAATCTGCCACACAGAACGAAGGTTTTCGATTACGACAAAATTGAAAAGGACACCACGTTGAGCACAATGGATTCGATTCGTTACATGAATCATTTCATGCACAGTAGTTTCGTGGCAATGGAACCCGAAACAGGAAATGTAAAAGCGTGGGTGGGCGATATTGATTTTAAATTCTGGCAATACGACAAAGTGGCGCAATCAAAACGTCAACCCGGTTCTACGTTTAAGCTTTTTGTTTACACCACAGCCATGATGCACGGCATGTCGCCTTGCGATATGATGACCGACAAAAGGGTAACATGGGATTATGTGGAAAAAGGCGAGAAGAAAAGCTGGTCACCACATAATGCAAATGGCGTTTTCACTGGTACAACCATGACGCTTAAACACGCGTTCGGACGCTCGATAAACACCGTTGCCGTTCAGCTTGCACAAGAATTTGGCATCAAAGAGATTATTAAATACGCACATCTTTTAGGGATACAAACACCTCTCGAAGAACAACCGTCTTTATGTCTTGGCTCTTCCGATGTTTCATTACTGGAATTGGTCAATTCGTTTGGAACCGTTGTAAATGAAGGTGTCTACCACGAACCAATTCTGGTTACGCGCATCGAAGACAAAGATGGAAATATAATTTATCGTCCGAACACGGAACAAAAACGAGTGATTCCGTACGAAGATGCGTGGTTGGTAACCGAATTATTGAAAGGTGGAATGACCGAACCGGGTGCTACAACACAAGCATTGTGGGAATGGGATTTGTTCCGTTACAATACCGATTTTGGAGGAAAAACAGGAACTTCATCTAATCACTCAGATGCATGGTTTGTGGGTGTTACAAAGAATCTGATTGGAGGCGCATGGGTTGGTGGCGAGCACCGAAGTGTTCACTTCCGCACCGGACAATTGGGAGAAGGAAGCAAAACTGCGTTGCCTATCTTCGGATTGTTTATGGAAAAAGTGCTAAAAGATGAAAGTCTTAAACAATATAGAGGAAAGTTCCCGACAAAACCAAAAGAACCAATTTCTAGAAATTATAGTTGCCATACTTATATTCGCCCCGATTCGACCGCCACGGACTCGACAGGATTGGATACAGAAGAAGACATTGAAGCAGTTCCAACAGAAAACACAGAAAATGCAGCTGAATAACAGCTGCATTTTTTGAAAAATATAAAATAATATGATTCCAACATATAAAGAACTTTGTCTGGCTACCTGCGAAACAGCCCGAAAGGCAGGAAGTTTCATTGCGAAAGAACGAAAAAGTTTCGATGACAGTAAAGTTGAAAGTAAAGGTTTGCACGATTTAGTGAGTTATGTGGACAAAACATCGGAGCAACAAATCATAGCTGAACTTCAAATTTTACTTCCCGAATCGGGATTTATAGCCGAAGAAGGGACAAATACGAAAAAGGGAGAACGTTTCAATTGGGTGATCGATCCGTTGGACGGAACGACTAATTTTGTTCAGGGCGTTCCCGTTTATGCAGTCAGCATCGCATTGCTTGACAACGAGGAGCTTGTTCTAGGTGTGGTTTACGAGGTAGGACGCGACGAATGTTTTTATGCATGGAAAGATGGAGGCTCATTTTTGAACGGAGATCCAATCACAGTTTCAAAACGTGGCAATATTCACGATGCATTGTTGGCTACAGGTTTTCCTTACAACGATTTCAGCAAACTCCAGAGTTATATGAATTTCCTTGAATGGACTATGAAAAATGCACGCGGGGTACGCCGTTTAGGTTCCGCTGCCGTGGATTTAGCCTACGTGGCTTGTGGGCGATTCGATTCATTCTGGGAGTATGATCTGAAACCATGGGACGTAGCTGCCGGAGCATTAATCGTAAAAGAAGCCGGAGGCGTTGTGACCGACTACAAAGGCGGAAACGATTATTTATTCGGACGGGAAATTGTTGCTTCCAATAAATTGATCGAAAAACAAATTCTGGAAAAAATTATTGAGTATAATTCATAAATACAACATATGATAACTAACGAACGGGATACACGTGCAGAACGATTGTTACAAGTGGCAAACGAGATGATGACAGCTGCCCGCACAGCACCAAAAGGCAAAGGTTTCGATATTATCGAAGTGGCGATGGTAACTGGCGAAACAATCAAGCAACTGTCGGATGCAATGCTCGAATACAGCCAGAAAACGGGATTAAAATTTATCACCCGCGATGCGGAAAATATACTTCACGCCGAAGCAATAGTTCTTATTGGAACTAAACAACAGATACATAGTTTGAATTGCGGATATTGTGGTTTCCAAACCTGTGCTGAGAAACAACAATTTCCTGAAGTTCCATGCTCGTTGAATTCCGTTGATGTTGGTATTGCTATTGGATCAGCTTGTTCGGTAGCAACCGACCATCGTGTGGATACCCGCGTCATGTTCTCGGTAGGACGTGTGGCTCAGGAACTGAATTATATGCCTGGTTGCAGTAATATTTATGGAATTCCGATCAGTTCCTCTTCTAAAAATCCGTTTTTCGACCGAATTTCAAAAACTCCGGTAGCAAAATAACCAACTATTAACTAAACCTTTTTCAAATTGGCTTCAGGTAATGATAAACTCTGGACTTCGAGTTTTATAAGTGCTTGCATTGGCAACTTTTTGTTGTTTTTTGCTTTCTACTTATTAGTCCCCATACTCCCACTCTACCTTATAGAAGAATTTCATTCCTCGAAATTAATGGTGGGTGTTATTCTGTCGAGTTATACTCTGGCAGCACTGTTGATACGCCCGATTGCAGGATTTGTTTTGGATATGTTTTATCGAAAACCAATCTATCTGCTGGCATATCTTTTATTTGTGCTCTCATTTATTGGTTATCCGCTGGCTAATCTGATAAGTACATTTCTTTTTCTGAGAATCTTACATGGGTTTACATTCGGATTTGTCACCACTTCGGGCAACAGCTTTATTGTCGACATTATGCCAGCTTCCCGTCGTGGTGAAGGTTTGGGTTATTTTGGCATATCCAATACGCTTGCCATGGCTCTAGGCCCAATGACAAGCCTTTACATGCACGATTATTACAGTTTCGATTCAATATTTTATATTGCTATCGGTAGCGGATTGCTTGGTTTCCTGTTTGCACTAGGAATAAAATCGACCAACAACGTTGATAAGTCACTGAAACAGCCGATCGCTTTCGACAGATTCTTTTTGTTCAAAGGAACCAAAGCCGGCACTTGCCTCATGCTTATGGGAATTCCTTACGGCATGTTGGTTACCTATGTGGCCATTTACGGTAAAGAGTTGGGAATCAAAAGCGGAATTGGAGTGTTTTTCACTTTAATGTCTATCGGATTGATTGCTTCCCGTATTTTCGCCGGAAAAATGGTCGATCGTGGAAAATTGTTACAGGCGATACTTTACGGTACGTTGGTTTGTGTTGTTTCGATGCTAATTTTGGCAGCTTTGAAGCAAATCGGCATCAATCATGAACTTCTGATTCTCGTATCGTTCTATTCTATCTCTTTCTTGTTAGGAATTGGATATGGAATGTTGTTTCCGGCTTATAATACACTTTTCGTAAACCTCGCACCCAATAATCGCAGAGCTACGGCAAGCTCCACTTATATGACCAGCTGGGATATTGGCGTTGGTACAGGACTTATTGCGGGAGGTTGGTTGGCCGACAGTTCCGGTGGATTGCCACTCGCTTATCTGGTTAGTGCGGTTGCCGCTTTAGTCTCGTATTTCTTCTTCAAAAAAGTGGCAGGTCCACATTTTGAGAAATATAAGTTGAGATAAGAAACAGTCTATTTATCCAATCCGTAGTTTCGGGTACATTCAACAAAATCAGCGATTAATCTGGGATCTTTTTCGAAAATATTTCCAACAACAGCAATGTCAGCACCGGCATCGTAAATATCGCTGAGTTCCTGCGTCGTTTTTATGCCACCGCCAACAATCAAAGGCAAGGAAAGTCCGTTTCTTACATACTCAATCATTTCGGGAGCAACCGACTGAAGCGCACCACTTCCGGCTTCTAGATAAACCAGTTTCATGCCTGTCAGTTCGGCAACAACTGCTGTGGAAAGTGCAATCTCTTTTTTATCTCTTGGGATGGGGCGCGTATTGCTTATATATTCCACCGAGCTGGTTTTTCCACCTTCAATCAAAAGATAACCTGTAGAAATCACTTCGATATTCGATTTCTTTATGGCAATAGCCGAATTCAAATGTTGCCCGACAAGAAACTCCGGATTACGACCCGAAAGTAACGACAAATAAAGGAGAGCATCTGCCTTCTGGCTAAACTGATTGGCATTTCCCGGAAAAAGAATGATTTCCGCTTTGGTTTCCTCTTTCAGAAGGTCGATAAGCGAATCGATAGGCGTAAGTGTAAAACTTCCACCCACAAAAATAAAATCGGGAACTGAAGATTTTAATGTTGCAATTGTACTGGAAAGTAAGCTACCACGACACTGATCGGGATCAATCAGAACCGCCAGCATTTTTTGGTTTAATTCTCTTTTTAAAAGTATTTTCTTGTAAATATTCTTCATTGTTTATCGTGCTTTTCAGTATATGCAATATACAAGGCTAAAATCTTCGTTCTGAATATATGAAAGTTGAAATCTCCGTCCGGTTTCCAAATGCTCTGCTTCGATAGTTCCGTTTTGTTTTACCTCAAACGGGAAAATTCGCAGATGGTTCGAAAAATCGACCGCACTATTTCCGATTATCTTATACAAAGCCTCTTTTGCAGACCATGCCAACTCCAGTTGAGCATCATTTTCGCAATTGGATAATTCCTTTTGCTCCTTTTCGCTTAAAAAACGTTGACATACTTTCCTGATTTTATTGGTTCTGTTTTCAATATCAATTCCCACTTTTCTTTCAGGGTGAGCAATGACGGCCATCCGGTTTTTACTATGCGAAATACTGATTCCAAACGATTTATCCGCCAAATAAGGTTTTCCTGTTGAATCGTTTTTTATTTCAACTGATTTCCCAAATAACTTCTGAAAACATAGGCGTACACCTAAAAATTCGAGCTTGCGTTTTTCGGTAATAATCGATTCAAATTTCTCAAGTTCTGCTTGTGTCAAAGACAGTTTATGAAGCAATGTATCCACCGTTTCGGTCAATTCGTACACGAGTATTTGTGCACCATTTTCAGAAACATTGAATCTAATGTTTTCTTCCTTCATCCAGTTTTCATTTTTTCCATTCAAAACTTTCGATCAGGCGAATCATATCTTCCCTTATATATTCTGCCATTGGCGCAATCGAATCTTTATTGGGTACATTATTGAAATAAAGTGCTCCCCGAAAGAAATTCTTTGTGCTGTCTGTCAACACAAACTGCAACGACGAAGCGGTGTTTCCCTGCAAATCATACAAAATTCCATGAACATCGTTCTCAGGATGATCATAAACTTTTTCGGTAATTCCATCAGCTTTAATGCTATGCTTGTACACAATTCGACGCGTATCTTCCGACAGTTGTGCCAGATTGCCATTCACAGGTTTGTAGCTGCAATAAACGCTCGCATTTAGTTTCGGATAATAGATATCAACCCAAAATTTCTCACCGTTGGCTTCACGTTTTATCAGTTGTGCATTATTGGCCAAATCAAAGCTGTAAGGCAGACCTAATGTATCTATGGTACGATAACTATGCGGTGGAATATCCACTCTGAAATAACCATAAGGACGTGGAACCGAAGCCGGACCACACGACCACAAGAATCCCAATGCAAAAACAGAAACCAATATATTTTTTAGCTGAGTCACTTTATTCGATTTATTCTTCCGACTTCTTGAAATCATCTTTTATATACAATTTCACTTTTTTGATACGACGATTGTCTACCGCCACAATTTCGAAAACGTACCTGCCATAGTCTATACGCTCGTTTTTCGCAGGAATATCACCCTTTAGCTCCAGAATCAAACCAGCCAGTGTTTCCACCTCTTCGGTAACCTTCACAAAATCATCTTCTTCAATTTCCGATATTTTGAAAAAGTCGTTCAGAAGAATTTTTGCTTCAAAAATAAAAGTGTGATTATCTATTTTTGTAAATAAAGTTTCCTCTTCATCGTACTCGTCCGAAATATCTCCCACAATTTCCTCCATAATATCTTCCAAAGTCACCAATCCCAGAGTTCCGCCATACTCATCCACTACAAGTGCCAAATGAATTTTACTTTCCTGAAATTCGTTCAACAGATCGTCAATTTTCTTTGTTTCAGGCACAAAATAAGCATGACGTACCAGACTTTGCCAACGGAAATTGGCAGGTTTATCCAAGTGCGGTAACAAATCTTTACTGTATAACAAGCCTTTGATGTTGTCGCGTGTTCCTGAATATACCGGAATTCGCGAATAACCCGAAGTAATAATTATATCCAGCAATTGTTTGTAATTTGATTTAATATCCACATCCACCATATCAACACGCGAAGTCATGATGTCAACCACCTGAATATTTCCGAATTTAATAATACCTTCCAGAATTTCGGTATCTTCATCTTTACTGTTCGATGTTAACTCCAAAGCGTGTGACAGTTCGTCCATCGAAATATTCGAACGATTATGTTTCACCAGCTTATTATTTACAATTGAAGTTGAATTAACCAACAAGCTCACAAACGGGCTGAACAGTTTCTCCAGGAACGTCAGCATTCCGGCAGTAGCTCCTGCTATTTTTCTGGAAAACTGAGTGGCGTAAACCTTTGGAATTATTTCGCCTATAAGTAAAAGAATGAAAGTAATAACGATGGTTTGAAAAACGAAACCCAACACAGGAGAATCGGTAAAATCGAAGATTTGTGTTGTTGCAAATGTCAGCAAAAGAATGATGGCTACATTTACAAAATTATTACCTATTAAAATGGCTGCCAATAAGCGTTGAGGAGTTTTTAGTAACCGTAGGATATGTTTATCTTTCTTTGTTTCACTCTCTTCCAGTTCGTTCATTGTTTGTGGATCCAACGAAAAAAAAGCCACTTCGGAAGCAGAGATAAGCGCAGAAATACTTAATAGAACGAGGCTTATCACAAAGGCAGTAACAGCAGGAAGAGTGATCGGGTGAACCACAATTCCGCCAAAAATTGAATATAAAAAGTCCGTTTCCAATGAGATAATTCTTTAAACCGGTTTTGTTTCTTTATAAATCAAAAAACTGTAGTACAAAAATAAGTATTTTTCTTCAGTTAAACCGTTTAATTTATTAATCGGCAGCGATACTTATTAAAATTTAATATGTGAAATCGTCATCTGTCTTTGACAGAAACAATCTTATCCACCACAAATTTATTCACACCACGCCACGGCAGCGAACCCTGATATTCTTTGTAATGCAATTCCACCAGTTTCCCGCTGCAACGCATCAACGAATCGGCAACCGCTTTATCTGTCACTGAAAATGGGAACTCGTATGATTGGATGCTTCCGGCTGTTTGCGAACGAAATCCCGATTGAATCATTTTTCCTTCGTAAGTTTTGAAAATATAACCTTTGTAAACCAAATAATTTAATTCGCCTGCTTTAACTCCTTCGCCAAACACAAAATAAAATTTGAAAAATACCCATCCCGAGAACACTAAGACTGCTATAAGTGTTCCTATAATGACACCTTTTCTTATATTTGCTTTCATAAATTTATATAAAATATTGTACACACAAATATAACGTATTTTTTTCGTTCCGATTAAAAAAATTACAAAAAGGAAGTTCAGGTCCGTATATATCACTATCTTTACAATCTCAAAAAGTCTTAAAAAGAAGGACTAAATCTTTCAACAAACAGAATGTAAATAATCTCAAAATAATGCATTATGGAAGATAAATTAGTTACCCTTGCCATCAGAACCTACCAACGGGCTCAAATGATAAAAGCCGTTCTGGAAGAAAACGGAATTGACACTGTGATTCACAATCTCAATCTGGAACACCCTGAGATGGCTGTGGGCGTGAGAGTGCGAATCAAGGAAAGCGACCTGCCACAAGCATTGAAAATTGTTGAAGAAATGGAAAGCGCCTGGGAAAGAGAACCTGCCACAGGTAGTACCGAAACGCCACAAGTACTAATTCCTATCGATTTTGCAGAACAAATCCAAAAGGTTACCGATTTCGGATTCCATTTTGCCGACATCATGGGGGCTGAAGTGGTATTCTTGTATGTGTATTTTAGTCCTGCTTTCACTATTTCTTCGAGCAACGATATGAGCACCTACAGTATTAGCGACAGCGAACTTTTGAGACGTATCATTAGTTCGGCAAACGCTGATGTGGAAAATATGACCAACCTCATTCATGCACGGATTGAAAAAGGTGAATTGCCTAACATCCCGTTCAGTTTCGAACTGAAAGAAGGTGTTCCTGAAGATCAGATTCTGGATTATTGCAAGAAGAACAGACCCGTTTTAGTGGTAATGGGAACACATGGAAGAAAACTTTCGAACGGTATGATTGGAAGTGTTACGGCCGAAGTAATGGAAGCATGCGTTTCGCCTGTTCTTGCCATCCCCGAACTAATGACTTTGCAGTCGACAGATGACATCAAACGTGTTGCTTTTCTGACTAATTTCGATCAGAAAGACCTGATTGCTATCGACCGATTGATTTCGCTTTTCCACTCCGATAAGTTGGAGTTGTATTTTATTCACGCTTCCGACAAAAACCAAGCATGGGACGAAGTAATGTTGTCGGGAATAAAATCCTATTTCTCAAACCATTATCCACAACTAACAACAAATTACGAGATTCTGAGCAAAGCAGATTCACCTGAACTTATAAACAAATATCTGATTAAGCATCAAATAAATGTATTTGCATTTAATACGCGGAAAAGGAATATCTTCTCGAGATTATTCAACCCGGGACTTGCTTATAAAATGGTGCTTCATTCCGATATTCCGCTGTTGGTTTCGCACGTATAAGAAACCTTTAATCGTCTGAAAGACATTAAAGAACTTTTGGAAAAATAATATACCTAACAGATTTTCGAAACCTGTTAGGTATTTTTTTGTAAAGGATTCGAACTAAAAAAGACGACCCAAAAACAAACCTTTAAGCTAAAAAACGTTCAAAAGTATTCGACGTTTTGAGATTCTTCATTTCACAACCCTTCAGCAAGAATATCTGCCAAATGAATTCCTTTAATCGGGAGGTTGTGTTTCTTGCAATAGCCGTTTATATTCATTAAGCACGAGGCTTCTGTGCTAACAATAAATTCAGCTCCTGTTTCCAAGGCATTGCGAACTTTTTTCTCAGCCATTGCCGACGAAATAGCGTTGTTTTTTACAGCAAAAGTTCCACCAAAACCACAACAGGTATCACTTTCTTCCATTTCTATCAATTCGAGTCCTTCCACATTCGACAAGAGTCGCCGAGCCTCGTCAGTCAATCCATATTCCCTCAAAGCAGAACACGAATCGTGAAATGTTACCTTATACGGAAATTTTGAACCAAGCTTTTCCACTTTCAACACATTCACCAGAAAATCAGACAATTCAAATATCTTTTCCTTAACAAGAATGTGCTTTTGCGATAATTCCGGTTTATCTTTCAAAAGTTTTTGGTAATGATGAATCACAAAGGCCGCACACGATCCGGACGGTGAAACAATAGGTATTTCGGTATTGAAATCGGTCAAAAACTTTTCAGCCAAGACCGATGCTTCGTTCCAATATCCGCTATTAAATGCAGGCTGACCACAACAGGTTTGATTTGGATTATAATGTACCTTACAACCTGCTCGTTCCAATACTTTTATGGTATTGAAAGCCGTTTGAGGATACAATTGGTCGATATAGCAAGGGATAAAAAGTTGAATTTCCATGTTGTTTTGTTTCAATAACTAATACCAAAAATCAGCGTAAACAGGCAAATGATCCGAAAAACCATCCTGATATTTCATTCCTGCATACGTTCGGAACGGTTGCTTCCCTAAAAACTGTTGATCATCTTCGAGCAAAAAAGCAGCGTCAAAAATATGAACATCTTCCTGCGAACTATAAAATGATATCTTTTTATTCAACAGATTTCCTGACAGAATTATTTGATCCAGCGTACCCCATTCACCCTGATGTTTGTTCGTACCAACTCCTTTTTTGTGCATCCAATACATCATATTATAAACCTGAAGATCTGAAACTGAATCGTTTGTTGGCAATGCATTTAAAGTCTCCGATATACTCTTGTTTGTTGGGAAATCGTTGAAATCTCCCATAATAACGATATTAGGCGAATTGGTTGCGGTAAAAAGACTGTCAACTTTAGCCCTCAACACCTGAGCTACGAACATTCGCTTCTCTTCCGATTCGAGTTCTCCTCCCAGCCGTGAAGGAAAATGGCACACAAATACATGCAACGTATCTCCGGTTGGTATAACTCCTGAAGCAAACAAAATGTCGCGAGTTTTGCTTGTTGAAGCAAATGGAAAATGTATCCCGATAGCTTCATCATGAATAGGTTTAAATTGTTTAGGTTGATACAGCAAAGCAACATCAATTCCTCTAGGGTCGGGCGATTCGTGGTGCAGGAATTTATATTTCAAACTTTTCAATCCGGAATAATGGGTCAAATCAGTCAAACATTTTTCACTTTCAACTTCGCAGAGTCCAACTAAAGCAGGTGCATCCCAACCTCCAACGGCAGTAATTACTCTACCAATATTCGCTTGTTTCTTTTGATATTTTGTTACGTTCCAGCCACGCATACCTCCCGGAAGATATTCACTGTCGTCGGTCAGCGAATCATCCACGCAGTCGAAATAGTTTTCTACATTGTAACACATGATTTTAAAGTTCCTTTTCTCTGAATTTTGAGCAAGAAACGAAGTTGAGAAAAGTAAACAAATAACAAGAATTACTTGCTTTTTCATGTTAGGGTTATTTTGTTGGCTGCCATTCGTAAGCTCCGGCATCCGGTTCTCCGTCCTCAAGTCGATTGTTTCCATTCAAATCGAGAGGATAACTGTTCGCCACTTCTTTATCGGCTAAACCTCGCACCGGTGAAACAGAATCGGGAGTAAAATTAAAATATTCGCCTTTGTTATGGCTGTAGCGGGTATTTTTGAAAATCGTATCGTTTCTTTGCGACCAACGAATATTGGTAAACTGATTAAAGGCTAATGAATCCGGCTTTTTAATATAGCAATGATCGAAAACTCCGTTGTATAAATCAGTATAACGACTAGCTAGCGTGAATTCATTCTCCGAACCTCCACTTATGATGCAATTTCGGAAAACAGATTCCATTGGAGCTACTTTATTCATATTCATTATCATCAAAGCCGGCTTACTTTCACGGGAAACAGGTTCTACACTGCTTGAACTAAAATAGTTCACAATAGTACTTTGAATAAACGAATGTTTTCCGCCATTGAGGTAAACGCAATAACTACTGGAATTCGAGATTTCCGAATTTTCAACTGTTACGTTTCCATTTACAGCCACCAAATTGTATAACAATGAATTATGAATACGACAGTCGCTAATATGTAAATTTGGCAACGTATTTTTATCATCATTTACAAAATAAATTCCTACATATCCACTGTTGATATTTACATGTTTCAGCATATGATTTCCATATTTCGACAACAAATAAACCACTCCCCATTGTCCTGCAACATAGTTGTACGGAAATGGATTCGTAAACTTGACTTTATCTAACCTGTCACCTCGAAGCGTTATAGGTCGTTCAGCAGTTCCTTCCGCCTTCAGATTCCCATACACGATCAGGTCTGCATTATTGTGAAAATAAAGTCTGCACCCAGGATTTAAAGTCAGCGTTTTAGCACTGTCTACCACAAGATATCCATACACGAGATAAGGCTTATCCCCATTCAAAGTGGTATCGTTGTAAATAATTTTATTAGAAAGCAGTTCCATATCTTGCCCGAAAGCCTGCAACTTTATACTTTGATACACGCCATTTGTAAGAAACATCAGCGAATCTTCAATAAAAACAGGTGAAAGTGAATCCTGAGGATTAATCGTTACCTGAACAAAAATATACATGCTATCGTTGGCACGAATCTCCACATCACTAAATTCGTTATTCTGACTGGAAGTACCATCAACATTCACTTTAAAACAGGATTGGCTTCCTCCGCTAAGTTTTATATCGCTAATATTTAAGGCGAACTTGCTTCTGTTGTACACAAGAATTTTTGAGGTTGCACTTCCTAACGATGTAAATACCGTATCAAAAGTCAACGTATCAGTCGAAAATTCAAGCTTATAAGCAGGGTCGGTCGTAAACCTATCCTCGTAACATGAGCTAAAACTCAGAACCAACAAAAATGCAACAAAGAAGTGGATATGTGGTATTCTCGATTTCAATAACATTGTATAAATAATTGTTTCGCTGTTATTAACGGAAAAACATCCGATTTATTTTTTCGCAAATTTACTTTAAATTAATTAGAATAATAAATTTTCGCTTTAATTAAAGCAACTAGTAATTGTTTCAAAGAAATCTTTATGAATAATAATACCAATTTTCATGGAGTTATCGGTTTAAAGATTTATATTTGTAAAATAAAATCAAAAAAAATCAATTATGGCAAGTCGAAGGAAACTAAAAAAAACAATTCAATTCATTTCTTCCGAACTGATAAATGAAATTTATTTTCGTTGTTTACTATCAGAGAAGGTTGATCTCGATCTCGTTGAAAAAATGTCTGTTGATATTCTGAAAACGTGCTCCGAATTTACTCTACGTGCAGGCCAGCCTGATGGGAAAGACAATCCTAAAATCTTAAAGGCTTACTATAAAAAACTCTTTGCCGATTGGGAAACTGAAATGGGAAGAGTGATTAATGAAATGGAAAAAATATAATAAAAATGGGCTTCGAGTTGTTCGAAGCCCATTTTTTATCAATCACCATCGAAAGACAAATCGGGATATGTTTCCATTTTGTTGCGCAACGGATTAGCATACATTTCTATCAGTTTGGAACGCAGAAACTCTTCATCTTTATTCTCCAATTCAATCTTTGCCATCTGAAAATCCAGATATTTTTCAAAATCTTTTTCCTCTTCTTCTGTATATTCTGTGTCAAAACGTTTTTCTTCACGATAATAATCGAACGCAATTTTATTACATGGAAAAATTGTATAGTTAGAATGGATACGCTTATCTATTGCTTCTGCAACCAATGTTATTTGTTCGTTTTTATTTATAGTTTGAGCAGCAATCACCCGCAATTCACGATTAATATTGCCTGTAACTTCATAAACCACTTTTCCTTTGTAACCCATCACACCGGTTTGCATATTAATCAGGTCATCTTCAGGCGCTTTCCTGAAATCAGGGTTATCACGTTTTTGTTGCATTTCTTTTGCTTTCAGAAAATCGCAGGGGTCATATTCGTATGAAATGCTTATAGGACAAATATTCAGTTCTGTCAAATTATCGATAAAATTACCTTTTGAATGCATACTCAGCATTTTCAACAAGCTTTCCTGAGTGCGATCGTTCGAGTCTTTTGCACGGCCTTCACGCTGAGCAATCCAAATCGATTGTTTCTTTTCGTGCAGAGTATAATAAATATAAGCCGATAATTTCTGCGAACTTTCCAATATCTGCCGTGCACTCAATCCACGTTTTACAATGAAGGATTTGTTCGTCCGAACAAGGTCTTTTATCCATGGATAGATCAAAAGATTATCACCAATGGCAATTTCCACCGTATCCATTCCTTTTTCGATAAGTTTTCCGCAGAGAAAAGCTGAATCAAGAATAATATCGCGGTGGTTTGAAATGTACAAACTTGACTTATCCTGATCGATTTTTTCCACTCCATTTAAATCGATTCCTTTTGTTTTGTTCGCTTCCAGATATTGTAGAAAAGGCACAACCATTTCTTTCTGAAAATCATAGCTCGTATGGAAACCTGCCAAACGTTCTTTCAGATTTTCTTTCGGCATAAACGGATATATCGTGCTGAGAATTTTCATGAAAGGTTTTTCTTCACTCAATCTCATCAACGCATCGTGCACTTCCTCGTTTCTGTAACTGCGTATATCATCAAAATTTGTTTCCATAATCAAATGTGTTTATCATTATAACAAAAAAATTATCCAACGTGTTGGAACAAAAAGCTAAGATAAATGAAAATAACCGGCGCAGCGAGTAACATGCTGTCGAATCTATCGAGCAAACCACCGTGACCCGGAATCACATTTCCTGAGTCTTTTACATCAACCGTTCGCTTCAAAAGCGATTCAATTAAATCGCCTAAAGTACCAAACACGACAATGATTTCAGAGAATATCAGCCAATTAATCAGACTTATTTGAGGTATGAATAAGGAAAAAACATAACCGGAAAGAATAGCCGCCACAGCTCCACCGACAAAACCTTCCCACGATTTCTTTGGGGAAATTCTCTCGAACAAACGGTGCTTCCCAAATGTAACTCCAAAAAGATAAGCTCCGGTATCGTTTACCCAAATAGTAACAAAAACAGCCAACAAAATAATAGGCTGCCAACCGTCGATATAAAGAATGAAATTAAGCAATGAGAAAGGCAAGGCAACAAATGCTTGACCTAAAACAAAATACGCCCAGTTATGAATGGCATTGGGCTTCTGGCGATATAATTCAGCAATCAATACCAAAACCACATAGAAACCGTAAACCGAAAATAATGGATAACGAACTATTCCGGCTGCATACAAAAATGAACTTACAAACAGCAAAACTGCCCCCACCAAACCAGCCCATAAATTAACGGAAACTCCATTTTGAACGTTGGTCAATTTGTGGAATTCGCGTACTGCCCAACCAGAAACAATAGCGAAGAAAACAACGAACATATACGGACTAAATAAAATAGAACTTATAACAAGTACTACAAATAAAAAGCCACTCAGCGTTCGCGTAATAAAGTTATTCATACAACAATCAGAAGAATTTAAGGTAAACGGGAATCACTAAAATCAATTCACTTTGAGCAACTTCATTATCTCATCCAGTTTCGGAGACAAAATAATTTCTGTTCTACGATTACGTGCTCTTCCTTCAGGTGTAGCATTCGAATCTCTTGGCGAGAATTCACCTTTACCTGAAGCTGTCAATCGTTTTGGTGATATTTTATACTCATCAGTCAGAATTCTCACAATGGATGTTGCACGAGCAACGCTTAAATCCCAGTTATCTTTATAAACAGCTGTCTTGATTGGAATATTATCTGTATGTCCTTCTACCAAAATATCAATATCATTGTTTTTATCAAGCACATCTGCCAACACTTTTATGGCTTCCACCCCTTTTGCTTCGATTGCAGCACTACCCGATTTAAACAACAATTTATCCGACATGGAAACATACACTTTTCCATTTTTCACTTCTACAGATAATTCATCTGATTTGAAGCCTAACAATGCGTCTCTTAAAATATTATTCAATCTTTTGGTAATTGAATCCTGACGGGCAATCATTTTCTGCATTTCAGTCAAAGCTTTTTCTCTGTCTTGTAAAAGCAATTCTTTCTCGGCCAAATCGTCTGATTTTTGCTTCAATTCTTCCGTTTTCTTTTTCAAAGCTATATTAAATTGATCGGCTTGCGACATTTTTTCGTCACTCAAATCATTATATTGCTTTTCGAGTTTATTGTAACTATCTTTTTGGGTTGCAACAACATTATTCAAATTTTCAATTTCAGTTTCCCTCAACGACAATGTGCTACACAAAGAATCGCGCTCATCAATCACGTTTAAAATAATCTTTGGCAGAAACAATTTCTTTTCCGGTTTTGCTTCACCACATTTATAAATCGGTTTACACGAAAAAAAGGCAATCGCCAACAATACTAGAATCGGTAATCTGAATCTTTTCATATTTTATTTCATTATTATTTTATCGACTTATCCTACCAAAATAAACAAGACGTACATTTCATCTTGTTTCTGTAAGACAAATCAAACACAAAGATAGCAAAACTTTACACTTTGAATAAAAAAACTGCAAATTCTTTTGGGCCGTGAGCACCAAGAACAAGGGTTTTCTCAATATCTGCGGTGCGACTTGGGCCGGTAATTGTCGTTATTGTAGAAGGAAGATTTTCGCCGTATTTCAACTGAATGGCATTTAAAGCATCTTCTGGATAATCAACAATCTGTGAAGCACGAGCCAGCACTAAATGGATAGGCGGAAAAACATTCATTTGCCGACCAGATTCTGATGCCGACGAAACCATTACACTACCTGTTCTGGCTATAAGAAACTCGCAACCGGTCAAACCTGATTTCATTTCCTGAAAGTCATCTTGTTTATTAGTAAAATAGATTCCGTAAGCAGATAATTTTGCAGAGATATTGATGTCTCTGCAAAAAAGACCGGAAACATTCCTTTCTGCGAGATACTTTTTAATCTGTTCAAACGCATCTTGCTCATTATCACAAAGTATACACGAACCATTTACAGCTTCAAGTTCATTTTTAAAGCAGATTATCGGATCCGGCAAAATGGGCTTATAAATGGGAGTCGGTTCGTCAGTTGTATCAACGAAAACAGGCCGCTTTTGTGGAGCGGCCTTTATTCGTTTTAATATTTCGTTTCTTGAAGATAATTGCATTAGAAATCAACTTTGTCGTTTTTTTCTGTTGCTTCCGGAAGTTCCTCTACAGTTGCATTCTGTGCCATCAGCTCATCGTTTCTCGATGTCCAAGGTCTCTTTCCAAATATTCTTTCCAAATCTTCGGAGAAAATAACTTCTTTTTCAATCAACAACTCAGCCAACTGATTATGACCTACAGCATTGTCTTTCAAAATCTTCTTAGCACGTGCATATTGTTCCGAAACAATATCTTTTGCTTCCGAGTCAATCAATTCAGCAGTTTTTTCGCTATACGGTTTTGTGAATCCGTAATCTGAATTTCCTGTCGAATCGTAATAACTCATATTTGGTAGTTTATCGCTCATTCCGAAATAAGCGACCATTCCATATGCTCGTTTTGTGACACGTTCAAGGTCATTGATCGCTCCGGTAGACATTTGATTCAGGAATACTTCCTCAGCGGCACGTCCACCCAATGTTGCACACATTTCATCCAACATATGCTCACGATTTGTAAGTTGTCTTTCTTCCGGTAAATACCACGCAGCTCCTAACGCTTCTCCACGAGGCACAATCGTCACTTTTACCAACGGATTGGCATGTTCGGTCATCCAGCTAATTGTAGCATGTCCCGCTTCGTGATAAGCAATTGATTTCTTTTCGGCAACAGTCGTAATTTTTGTTTTCTTTTCCAAACCGCCAATAATACGATCGACAGCATCAAGGAAGTCTTGTTTCTCAACAAACGATTTGTTTTTACGAGCGGCAATAAGTGCAGCTTCGTTACATACATTTGCAATATCGGCTCCCGAAAATCCCGGAGTTTGTTTAGCAAGGAAATTCACATCAACTGTTTCGTTTATCTTTATCGGACGAAGATGCACATTGAAGATTTGCTTGCGTTCGTGTACATCCGGTAAATCGACATGTATTTGACGATCAAAACGACCGGCTCTAAGCAACGCTTTATCGAGGATATCTGCTCTGTTGGTAGCGGCAAGAATGATTACTCCACTGTTCGAACCAAAGCCATCCATCTCCGTCAAAAGCTGATTCAAAGTATTTTCACGTTCGTCGTTGCTTCCCATATTTGGGTTTTTGCCACGGGCACGACCTACAGCATCAATCTCGTCAATAAATATGATACAAGGTGCTTTTTCTTTTGCTTGACGGAATAAATCACGAACACGCGACGCTCCTACCCCAACAAACATCTCTACGAAATCGGAACCTGACATGGAGAAAAATGGCACATCTGCTTCACCTGCCACTGCTTTTGCCAACAATGTTTTTCCTGTTCCCGGAGGGCCTACAAGTAAAGCTCCCTTAGGAATTTTACCTCCCAGTTCAGTATATTTAGATGGATTTTTCAAGAAAGCTACGATTTCTTCAATCTCTTGTTTAGCTTCTGCCAAACCGGCAACTTCTTTAAACGTAACTTTGTTTGTTCCATCGCCTTTATCGAACAACTGAGCTTTCGATTTTCCGACATTGAAGATTCCTCCTCCGGCACCACCACCCATTTGTCCGGTCATTCTTCTGTTCATAAAAACAAAGAACAGAATTAAAATCAGGAATGGTAAAATGCTGTAAAGAAAAACATCCAGATAATTTCGGCTTTCTTTATATTCTACAATTCCATTGAAGGAATTTTGTTCTTTTGCATTTTGAATAAATTTAGAAAACTCATCAACCGAAGGAATCTTCACACGAATCATCCTTTCTTTAGCGTAAGTATCTGACTGATTACCAAATACCTTCTTTATGGATTCCTTTGTCACCTGTGCTTCAACCTCGTTTTTCGAGGAATAAACATCAATCTTTTCAATCATTCCGTTTTTCACATATTCTTCAAATGTTGAAAAAGGAACATCTTTGGTGGGTACATTGTCTGTAAATAACCAGGAACCAACAAGAATTAAAATAATAATACCGTAAATCCATGAAATGTTGAATTTTGGAGATTTACCGTTCGGTTTGAGAGGGTTTTGATTTGGTGTTTTATTTTCCATTTAGTTTCTAATTGAATTCTTATTGATCTCTTTTTTTTTACACAAGAAGCACAATCATCTGTTCATCAAACAATGTATCGGATCAACATCATAACACATCTTCAATCTTTGTCAGTTTCGCGTCTGACCACAAATGTTCTATATCGTAAAACGCTCGGATATGTCTTTGAAAAACATGAACAATAATTTGTCCATAATCCATAGCTATCCATTCCGCATTCTCAAAACCATCCGTAGCAAAGGGTTTTTCATTAATTTTTTCCCTTACATAATCCTTTATGGAAATTCCAATGGATATAACAAAGTAGCTACATGGTGCTTCCTGTAATTTTGTTAGATCGACTACTACAATATTCTTGCCTTTTCTTTCCTGTATACCTTCAACAATTTTTTCTACAATTTGTTCGTTATTCATCGTGTCGTTTTAATAGTTTCTCTTAATATAATTCATTGCAAAGATAAGGTTAAATGCCCGATAATGAAAATGTTGTTGTTTCAAATTCTATTAACGATATTTAAAACTGCCAAATACGCAGAGCCGCATATCGACATGACATAAATTCAGTTTTATCAAAATTAAAAGACTAAAAAAAATCCGATACACATAACTGTATCGGATTTTTTAGGAATTTGATTCTATTTTCAGTTACTTAACGATAGAAAGGAAAGTATCGTCAGCAACAAATTTAGAGAATTCAATATCTTTCAATGCTTTTGCACCCATTGCGCTATCCAATTTTACAGAATTTTTAAGGTTGCTGTAAACGGCATCGCGATCGTTGGTACGAGCACCAATTATTGCTCCCAAATAAGCAGTAGTTGCATCTGGTTCAGCAACTTCTGATAATGTTTTACGTGCTCCGCTATAATCCGTATTTAAGATTTGAAGTAATGCAGCATTGTTAGTTGCAGTAGAACCGAAATATGTTTTAGCTTTGCTGTAGTCACCTTTGATTACATTTAATGTTCCTAAAGCCTGACTCAAATTTCCTGTAGTTCCGGCAGCTTTACCAAATGATTCTTCTGCAGCAGCCAAGTCACCTTTAGCCATAGCAGCAGCACCAGCGTTGTAGTTAGCATCTGCTGATTTTGGAGCTACTTCCAATGCTTTTGCAAAATAACGAGAAGCATCAGCAACATTTCCTTGTTGATATTTAACTGCACCCATATTATTATATCCACGTACATCTGATGGGTAAGTATCAATCACTTTTTGATAAATAGCAGCTTTTTCGTTCAAGTCAGAAGTTAAAGTAGCAGCATACAACAATTCTTCAACTGACAATTGAGAAGGATTTGATTTTGCTAAGTTAGCGATTTCTTCATCTGATTTACCAGTCACGTCAACTGTCAATTTTAGACGTGAACGACGCAATTTAGGAAGAATTTCTTCTGCAATGCTCTTAAATGCAACAGAAAGGTTTTTGATTTCACGTTCGCGTTGTTCTGGATCCTGATACATGCTCAACACGCGCAAAATAACTTGTTTATCCTGAATGCTTGAGCTTTCCATTAATTTTTGGAAACCATCCCAGTCTTCAGCAGTAAATTTAGAATCGATAGTTACTTTGGTTTTCAGCTTTTTCATTTGTTTGTTCAAATAATCAACTGTCACTTTTTCACGTTTTTCAGCCAAGTTTGTATTCAAATCTAAACCACCATCAGGAGAAGCATAACCAGAAACTTCAAAACTTGCAACATCTTTGTTAGGAGTATCGTTTGCTTCTTTAATTTTCTTAGTCAAATCGACGATATCAGCCGATTTAGTTTCAGAAGTACGTAGATTAGATTGTTGGATCAAGAAAAGAATGTCAGCTTCCTGCATTTCCTGAATAACGCGTTGGAATTTGTCAGGGATAATTACTGTATTTATTTCTTTTGAGCTTGTAGAAGCTAATTGAGAAGTAGCAATTACTCCATCAGCTACTTTTACAGCAGGAATTTCATATGTTTTTTTCTTTGTGGTTGCAGAGAAATTCAAGAACAACTCCGATTGAGCCATCTCAGGTACATAATCGAATGATGCTTTGATTGTGTAAGTTCCACCCAACTTATAAGAAATTTGTTGATCATTACCAACAATCTTTTCTCCCTGAAAAGTTACAGGAGTACCTTTAACTTCTTGTCCATTGAACTTCAAAACAGGAGTAACTGTAACAGTAGCATTTTTAGTAAAATACTTTTCTGGGAAAGTACCTGTAATCGTTGCATCAACTTTTCCACCTTTCACTTCAAGTGGATTCGGATTGCATTTGAATAAACTAGGATCAAGTGCAGCCATGTCTTTGGTACAAGATGTAAAAAACAACCCAAGCACCATAGAAATAACAAAGAATAATTGCTTTCTCATAAATTTTGTGTTTTTATTAAATTATCTATTTTGAATATTTTATTTTAAGGCTACAAATATACAATCTTTCAACGAAATTTATATTACTTTGCAAACGATTTTGACATTTTTTCGTTAATTTCGGACTAAAAAACTTAAAACAGGGACTCGAAAACAGACAATAAAAGCTTTTTTACATTAATATATTAAATGTTAAGAATATTACATACTATTAAGTTGATTAGTATCAACAGCAGGTATATCACATATCAAAAGTTGAAAAACTATTTTCGTTTACGCACCTCCTACCTTCTTTCATTTACAAAAAAAATAACGGGCAACAAACTGAGTCCTGCTTTTATTTCCATTGAAGCAACAAACTTCTGTAATCTGCATTGTCCGGAATGTCCGGTAGGTACTAATTGCGTTCCTTCAAAAGAAAAAAAAACATTCGATATTGATTTACTTCAAAACACTATCAATCAACTCGAATCAACATTGATACACGTCATTCTCTATTTTCAGGGAGAGCCGTTTTTACATCCGCAATTGACTAGACTTATCAGCATTATACATTCAAAAAAAATCTATTGCTCCACTTCTACAAATGGACAATTTTTAAACAAAAACAAGGCTGAAGCAATCGTTCTTTCCGGATTGGATAAACTGATTGTTTCCATTGACGGAACAACTCAGGAAACTTACGAAAGATACAGAATTGGAGGAAGTTTAGAAAAGGCATTGCAAGGAATTAAAAATCTCATTGAATGCAAAAAAGAATTGAATTCAGCATCTCCTATTATCGAGCTTCAGTTTTTGGTTTTAAGTTCGAACGAGCATCAAATGCATGAAATGAAAGCATTGGCAAAAAATCTCGAAGTAGATCGGCTAAGTTTCAAAACTGCTCAACTGAATGATTTTGAGTATGGAAACGAACTAATGCCAAAAGTTTCAAAATATTCAAGATACAAGAAGAACAAAAACGGACAATTCTCTCTAAAGAAAAGACAAAAGAATCACTGCTGGCGACTCTGGAGCGGTGCAGTAATCGATGTAAATGGAGAAGTACTGCCGTGCTGTTTCGATAAAAATTCAGCATATTCATTTGGAAATGTTTATAAAAATTCATTTTTTGAGATTTGGCACAATAAAAAAGCTTCCGGTTTCAGAAAATCAATTCTCCAAAACCGGAAGCAATACGAGATGTGCAGAAATTGCACTAATTAATTAGTTACAAGACAAAGATACAAAGTCAAATTTTGCTGATTATTCCCTTTTCATAAAAATTTATTTCAATAAATTTTGCCAATCTTCCTCTTTAAAACCCACCAACACTTTTTCTCCAGCCAACAAAATCGGTCGTTTTACCATTAAACCGTTAGATGCAAGAATTTCAATCAACTCATTTTCAGACAAGGTCTTCACTTTGTCCTTCATGTTATGCTCCTTGTAAAGTAAACCGCTTGTATTAAAGAACTTTGAAATCGGCAGTTTGCTTTTAGTCAACCAATCCAGCAACTCTGTTTTCGTAGGATTTTCTTCTTTTATTGGCCTGTAATCGTAAGCGATATTATTCAACTTCAACCATTTTTCTGCCTTCTGACAGGTTCCACATTTAGGATAACAGAGAATTTTAGGTTTCATATCCTTATTTAAATAACGCTTTAAATATATCGTTTCCATTAACATAGACAAGAAGTCCAAGTAGCAAAAGCATACCAGTAGTTTGTGCATATTCCATAAACTTCTCATTTGGTTTCTTACCTGTTATCATTTCATAAAGCAAGAACATCACATGTCCACCGTCCAAAGCAGGAATTGGTAAAAAATTCATAAAAGCAAGGATTATTGACAATAAGGCAGTCATCGACCAGAAGATTTGCCAATCCCAAACTTTTGGAAACATCTTACCAATGCTTCCAAAGCCACCCATTTGTTTTGCACCTTCTTTGGTAAATACAAGCTTAAATTGTTTTACATAGCTGGTAAGTGTTTCAACTCCGAGATTTATACCAGCCGGAATAGCCGCAAAAAAACCATATTCCACATGTTTTACTTCAAAGAAATCGAAGAAAGGTTTTGGAGTAACACCTATTTTACCATTTTCATCAACCTGAACCTGCGCTTGCTTCAATTCTCCATTTCTAAAAAAGTCAATTGAAACCTTTTTATCAATTGATTTATCCAGCTCTGCAGCAATATCCTGGAATATGAACAATTGCTTTCCGTTTATCCCCACAATACTATCACCATCCTGCAAACTAGCAGCCTCAGCTCCCATTCCTGCAGCCACATCGTAAATTACGAAAGGTTGACGAATGGATACAAATTTAGTATCGCCGGAGGCCAGCACTTGTTGTGCAAAATCCGAAGGTAATTTAATATCTTGTAGCTTTCCATCACGAAGAACAGTGATTGATTGTTTTCCATCAATCAAAATTTTCTCAACTACTTCTGCATGATCTTCAACAGGCTGCCCATCAATTTTAACGATATTATCGCCATTGCGGAAACCGTTATTCAACAATGTCTCTGAAAACTGAAGTCCGTATTTTGCATTTTGTAGTGGTAAATAATCTTCGCCCCATGTAAATAAAACGGCAGCATAGATAACCATTGCCAAAATAAAATTCACTAATACACCACCAATAATTATTGGCAAACGTTGCCATACCGAGCGCGAACGATATTCCCATGGCTGAGGTTCAGAACCCAGCTGATTCATATCTTTTGTTTCGTCAATCATCCCCGAAATAGAGCAATAACCACCAAGTGGCAACCAACCAATTCCCCATTCTGTATTATCGGGATATTTACGCCAATCACCTTCCGGTAATTCATTTACCGGTATTGATTCCATAACCGTTTTACCTTTTGAGTCAACCACAACATCTCCTTCTAAATCGCGTTTTGGACGCTCATTTGCAGGGATATTTTTTGCAAAAAAGTTAAATTGCCATTTTCCGTTTATTTTTTTAGCCCTGATTAAAGAAAAATTAGGATTGAAAAACATATAAAATTTGTCGACACGAACCTTAAACAATCTTGCAAAACCAAAATGTCCTAATTCGTGTAAAAGTACTAAAATTGAAAGGCTTAAAATAAGTTGTAATGCCCTGATAAAAAATGTTTCCATATGTGTTTTTTGTCGTTATTTCTCAGTATATATTTTTTATTATTTTTCCATCAAAAAAAGATATTCATTATGTTCTCCATCCGAGTTAATCCATTCGCTCGTTGAACGCATATTACTCATTACGTTTTTCTTAAAGTCAATTGATTTTATTTCCAGCAACTTACCCGCTTCCGAAATTATTTCCATCAATTGTTCTTTAGTTGCTCTTCCTCCTGAACTATACGATAACATCAAATACCTTGAGTTTGTTTCTTTCAGCAATTTCCGAAGCGCTTCCATAGCGATAAAATCTCCGGTCGAAGACTTGCGGAATTCCTCAAAAATCGAGCCTGAAATATCATCCTTGGAATCTATCCTTCTGTTTGCTTTTCCAAAAAGTTCGGGCTGATCATTTTTTATGATCGTTGTCCACAAATGATAGTACGAATTATATCGAACCCTGCTCGGCGGCATTTTATCGTTATTTGAGCCGTAAGGCGGATCGAAATACACTAAATCATACGTATTTTTCTCAATTGTATTAAAAATATCATCCCGAATTACAGCATTTTTCGACTCCAACGAAAATCGGTTGGGCAATTGTAATTGTATATCTTTATGAGAACGAGGCGACCACTTTGATAAATATGCGACATAATGTCCTAATGTATTATCAACTTTATCCAAAGCATAAATCAAACTTGTAAGTAACACACATTTATCTTCCCAGCAAAGATTCAGATTTTCAATTTCCTGACGAATTGCATCCAGTTTTCGGGTATTCTTTAACTGAAACGGTTTTTTAGTGTCTTTTATTGTTCCGCCATAATATTCAGAATACCAACCATCTGTTCCTTCAAGCGAATTAAGGTGATCAATTATTTCGGAATAAAATTTATCAGGCTTATTTGATATCAGATAACAGGTAGCAAAAACCTCCGACCAAACTGAAATGTCGTTAGCAGTTGTAGAAAAACCTAATTGTGCAAAAGCCTGAGAAACGCGTGTAGAACCACTAAAACCATCGAGAACTGTTCGTACGTCTTCCAAATCTTTTATCATCCTGCAGATGAATGGCAAAATCTTCAGTTTCGAACCGGCGTATTTTATTCCCTCCGTTTTAGGTACGTCCATTTATTTAATCAACTCTTTAGTCAAAATTCGAACTAATTTATCGGTTTCCACATAATCATCGTAGGTAGGTCTGGCTACAAACTTTGCTTTCATCAAAACATCTTCAATAATGTCACTCATTTGCAAAAATCCAATTTTATCTTTCAGAAATTCAGCCACAACCACTTCGTTGGCAGCATTCAGAATGCATGGCATATTCCCGCCTTTTTCCATCGCGTAATAAGCGTAACTCAAATTGCGGAAACGCTCCATATCCGGACGTTCGAAAGTAAACTGCGAACAAACGCTGAAATCGAATCGGGGAAAGTTTGTTTTCAGCCGCTCAGGATAAGTTAGCGCATACTGAATTGGCAGTTTCATATCAGGCATTCCCAATTGCGCTTTAATGGAACCATCCGCAAATTGCACCATTGAATGAATGATCGATTGAGGATGAACAACCACTTCGATCTGCTCTGGAGCAACTCCAAAAAGCCATTTTGCTTCAATGATTTCAAAACCTTTGTTCATCAAACTGGCAGAGTCGATGGTAATTTTCGCTCCCATCTCCCAGTTCGGATGTTTCAGTGCTTCTGCACTGGTTACATGCTCAAGTTCACTTATCGTTTTCGTTCTGAACGGACCACCGGAAGCTGTGAGAATTAATTTCTCGATTGGATTATTTCCTTCACCTGCCAGACATTGAAAAATGGCCGAGTGCTCTGAATCGACAGGAAGAATTGCAACATTATTTTTCAGAGCCAAATCGCAAATTAATTCGCCGGCAACGACCAATGTTTCTTTATTCGCCAACGCAATTTTTTTTCCGGCATTTATAGCTTTTATCGTACAACCATTGCCGTCAGCACAATATCTATTGGTTGCATTTCGGCAACTTGCGAGATAGATTCGCTACCTGCAAAGACTTTAATAGGCAAATCGGACAAGGCTTCTTTCAACTTCGAATAGTGCGATTCGTTGGCAATTGCCACCATTTCCGGTTGATATTTACGAGCTTGCTCTATCAACAAATCGACCTGATTATTGGCTGTAAGAGCATAAACTTCAAACAAAGATTCATTTTCCGAAATCACTTCCAAGGTTTGAGTTCCGATAGAACCGGTCGAACCAAGAATGGCTATTTGTTTTTTATCAACTTCTTTTTTCATAGCATATTAGAAAATAATCACATCTTCCGGGTTTACAGGTTTTCCCTGCTTCCACAATTCAAAATAAAACTGTGAACCTGCATTCTTACCAGTTGCATCGCCTGTTATGGCAATACTTTCACCTGCTTTCACTTCATCTCCTACCTTTTTGAGCAGACGTGTATTATTTTTGTATATCGACAAATAATTATTATCGTGCTGTACCTGAATTACCCAACCAAAGTCGAAAGTAAACGCCGCATAAACAACAGTTCCACCCAAAACACTCAACACACTTTCGTTGGGCGAAGTAATCATATTAATTCCGAATTGATTTTCTGATATATTGAAAGAAGAAGAGATAACCCCTCTTGTTGGTCGGAAAAATACATACATATTTTCATTTGGCTTCGCATCAATACTTGCTAAATTGTATTTTTCCTGTTCTTCGTATTCTTCGATAAACTCCTTTTCTTTTTTCGATTTATCAAGCAGTATCTGTGCACGATCTTTGAGTCCTACAGAATCGAGCGAAGCAATTGAATCAGGTTTAATATCACCTGTTACAATTCCTCTCAAAATATCCATATATCCTTTTTGAAGCTCGATTTGTTTCATCAACGAATCGGCTCTCATACTGTTCTGGATAATTTTATTTCGGTTTCCGGCATCACCATAGCCTGGCAAATAATTTCGGATGGGAGTGGTAAAAATAAGAATGGTTAGAATGATAAATGTAAGAAGAGTAAAAGTAGATGCAAACAAAAAAACGCTGAACCGAGACAAGCGAACATGCCACGATTCTTCCAACGTATTTTCATTCAAAATAGAAACACGATATTTGAATCGCATTTTTTGAATAAACGGCTTTAGACTTATCCCTCTTTTCTTCATTTATTAATCCACAATTTTTAAATTGTGCGTACAAAAATAGCGAAATTGTACCTATAAACAAAATAGAAAAAGCTCAAACGAAAACTATCGTTCGAGCTTTTTTACAAAAATCTCGTTAGTATTAAATGGCATTACTAATCATAAATACTGCTGCCAACGAAATAATAGCATAAAGTTCAGGGAATACGGCAAGAATCATTGTTTTACCGAATACATCGTATCCTGAACCGATACCTGCAATACCGTTTGCACAAACCTGTCCCTGACGAATTGCAGAGAAAAATCCGGTCAGTGCCAATGCTAAACTTGCACCAAAAACCGCAGCAGCAGTTGCCCATGTCATTTCAGGACTAATTTTACCTGCTAAAAGGAAATACCCAAGAAATCCGTAAAGACCCTGAGTTCCAGGAAGTGCACTTAATATCATATAGTTACCGAAAGCATCAGCATTCTTCTTTAGAGCTCCAATAGCAGCATTACCGGTAATTGTAACTCCGAAAGCGCTACCAACACCAGCCATTCCTACCATTAAACCGATTCCGATGTACGCTAAAATAATTGGTTCCATAATTTTTTCTTTTTTTTTAATTGGTTATTTATTATTGTTTTTTTTTATTTACTAAAATAGTTTTTGTTCTTCTTTATATTTTGAAAATGGTTTGTATTTTTTTCCTCCACCCTCGAATCCTGAATTTTTATAAAACTCCACAAAAGTCAAACGCATTGGATGTACAAAAGCACTCAACGACGACATAAAAATATTTATTCCATGTCCGAGCAGCAGAATAATAAGTATCACCAATTGCTTCACACCCGGAATATCAGGACTTAAATTGAAAGCAAGATCGTTGAATACAAAGCCCATTACCGCACCGGAAATTCCTAAAGCAAAAAGACGAATATACGACAACACATCACCCAAAATTCCGGTAGCCATATTGTAGGTATCCCAGAGTCCGGCTCCGACATTAATCAAAGGATTGCGTTTAATATCATTCAAAATAAATACAAATAATCCACCGAATGCTGTAAATCCGATATGCATATATTTTGTCATTTCAGGTGCAACTCCCGCATACATGCCTGCAAGGACAGTTCCGCCATTTCCTATCAAAATAATCAACCAACCCCATGTTGCAAACGAAGCCGGCCATCCGTAACGTCGAACTTGTCCTACAGCTTTCACTGTCATTCCGAAAAGAATTTGTATAATTCCGATAATAAGCGAAGAATAAAATAACTGTTTATCATCAAGCATTATAAATTTGATTTTTTCAATCCATTCAATTTTTGATTCCAACAGTCTATAACCAAAGAATGTTCCGCTTACAGTTCCCATTATCACCGTAGCCGAGCCTAACCAAATCAACAAAGTCATGACCGATTTCATTCCTTCTTTCATTTTCGAACGGAGGAAAATCGCCAACAACAATAATATCAAACCGTATCCAACATCTCCCAAACACAATCCGAAAAACAACATGTAGAAAGGTGCAAAAAACGGAGTCAGATCGAGTTCGTGATAATTTGGCAAATCATACAATTCACCAATCATCTCGTACAATTTTGCGAACTTATTGTTTTTCAGCTTAATTGGCACTTTGTCTTCGTCGGTTGGAACTGAAGCTTCATAATATATATCGGTTGTTTCCAAATAATTAATCAGATTCGCTTCCGATTCTTCCGGACAAAATCCTTCCAGCAACATGACCTTCTCATCAGCCTCTGCTTTAGTGTTCAACAACACTTTCGAGAAGTCAATATCACTCAACACATCCACCTGTACAGCTTTCAAAGTGTTATAATCTACCACCGACATTTGAATCAATTCAGTATTCAGATTATCGATTGAAAATTTTATTTCCGAAGCCTCCTCTCCCAGTTGTTCCGACGTTTTACCGGATAGTTTTATAGGATCTGCATCAATATCAACAACTTCATCAGGTCTGGTTACGGTCACAAAATAACGGGTACTTCCAACAGTATCTATTTCAAATGCATTGTATTTTACCTCCCACTCCTGATCGAATTTGCGCAAGTTGCACGAGAAAAATTTGAATACAAATCCGGCATCTTTCAACTTTTTCAATCTGTTATGATCAAAGACTCCCCAAACTTCCATCCTATCCTGCTCCTTTTCAACCTGCAGAAGTTTCTGTTCCAGTTCATCTTTTTTATTCAGAACCTTCTCCACTTTGGCAAGCACTTCAAGACCAGACAAATCCGGATTATAATCGGCAAGAGTTGCATTTTTGGGAATTCGTTTTTCCAATTGTTTCAATGTCGACTTTATCCGAACCGACAGTTGCATTTTTTCACGCAATTCGTCATTTTCGGCAACACCCTCTGGTTTCTCAATCACATGCAGCACACCTATATCCCGGATTTTTTCCAGAAAATCGATGTATTGTTTGTGATACACCAGAAACGCGTATTTCTTCATTTTTAAAATCATAGCTCAACCTCCTTCATTTGCTGTTGACGTGATTTTACTATTTTTTGAGACGATTTTGAAAGGTTTTCTTCGTCTTCCATAAATCGTTTTATCATGCGGATAGCATCTTCGTACCCCGGAATCTGAACTTTTTCGAACAGGTTCACTTTTTGAGTCGTTTTTTTTCGGGCGTATTCCAACAATAATAATTTTTGAGCCGAAAATTCTTTTTCGATCCCCACTTGTGCCAGTTCTTTCAACAGAGTCAACCCATCGGCAAACCACTTTGGAGAATTGAACAAGCTGAATGGCTTTGTCGAATACACAACTTCATCTAAAACAGGAATACCTACACCTGCAACTTTCTTGACACTCATTTTTACATCTTCCACCCCCACAATGCCAACATTTTATCATAAGCGGTTATTCGTTGCTCCAGCTCTGCTTCTAAATTTTTTATGTCATCCTTGGCACGTTTCACTTCCAAACGTAAAGCACTTTCCTTGTTTTTAATAGTCGGCAAAGCACGAACACGCATCTTGAGATTCTTCTCAAGCATTTGAAGCGACGTTTTATTATATTGAAATTGTATTGCCATAAATTTTAAGTCTTTCTGAATTTATCGAGACTTTAGTCTTTAAGTTTTATATAAATCGGTTCATCTTCGTGAACTTCGTTTGAACCATTTTTGCGTTTAATCGTATGCTTCACTTTCAACACTGCAAAATTCAGCTCAATGCTTGTTTCGGTTTCTGTAGCATCCAAAGCATCACCCAACACTTCTGAAATCAATTCTTTTGGTTCTTCCTGTATTTCTACAAGATCGGAAACTGCCCGACTCAACTCCCTGATTTTTGTAAATGTCTCAATAATGCTTATCGTCGTTTCTGTTGCAACCTTGCTCTTTAAAATTGTAGCAAGCATATAAAGTCCTTTTTCAGTAAATGCTTTTGGCAAAGTTCTGGTTTTTGAAAAATTTGCGGTCGAAATTTTCGACCGCAAATCTGAAAACTCAGATTCGCTTAACTCGAAAACATAACCATACGGAAATTTATCCGGATTATTCTTAACTGCTTCATTAATCCGTTTTGTTTCTACTCCGTATAAATCAGCGACATCATTATCCAGTATCACTTTCAGATTCCGAATAATCCTAATTTTGCTTTCTACAGCATTTATTTTCACAACATCAGACATACGATTTCATTTTAAGGTTATATTTACAAAAGAAACCGAAAGCAAAACTTATCCCCAGTATTGGTCGACAAACTCCTGTTTGATATTCACCTCTGATGGTTTAAAATGTTCTTTAAACAATCCCCATGTTTTATCAAGCATAACTGTTGTATCAATATTTACATCAATCGCAAGCAATTGTTCTGAATAATCTTTTGCAAAAGCCAACGTACGATCATCGTAATCCGTCAAGTCAAAACCATTTTCGAGCTTTGTTTTCGCATTTGCAGCATCGGCAAATAGTCGAACGGCCGCGTTCATCACCTGCGGATGATCGGCACGGGTTTTCTTTCCGATTACAAGTTGTTTCAAACGCGAAAGCGAACGGAATGGGTCGACAATTACTTTACCCACATCTGAATCGCGGCGAAGGAACAACTGACCTTCAGTAATATACCCTGTATTATCAGGAATAGAGTGCGTAATATCACCACCAGAAAGGGTTGTAACCGCAATAATCGTAATAGAACCTCCGGCAGGGAACTGAACTGCTTTTTCATAAATTTTAGCCAAATCGGAATAAAGCGAACCCGGCATAGAATCTTTCGAAGGAATCTGATCCATACGATTTGAAACAATTGCCAAAGCATCGGCGTACGAAGTCATATCCGTCAAAAGTACCAACACTTTTTCGTTTTTATCCACAGCGAAATATTCAGCTGCCGTTAAAGCCATATCAGGAATCAACACCGGTGGATTTTCAGTTGTATTTACGAAACTAACGATACGATCGAGTACACCTGCATTATTAAACACATTTTTAAAATACAGGTAATCGTCGTTGGTCAATCCCATACCACCCAAAATAATCTTGTCAGTTTCGGCACGTAAAGCTACGTTCGCCATTACCTGATTAAACGGTTGGTCGGGATCGGCAAAAAAAGGAATTTTTTGTCCGGACACCAATGTATTGTTCAAATCGATACCAGCGATACCAGTTGCAATCAATTCAGACGGTTGTTTACGACGAACAGGGTTAACAGAAGGTCCACCAATTTCGCGATCTTCTCCTTCCACTTCAGGACCGCCATCAATCGGTTCGCCAAAAGAATTAAAGAAGCGTCCGGCCAACTGTTCTCCAACCTTCAACGAAGGTGCTTTACCTAAAAACACGATTTCGGCATTGGTTGGAATTCCTTCTGTTCCTTCGAAAACCTGAAGAGTGACATCGTCGCCCATAATCTTCACAACCTGAGCCAGTTTACCGTTTACAAAAGCCAACTCATCGTTACCTACATCCGTAGCTTTAAGCGTACAAGTTGCTTTATTGATTTGAATTATTTTGGTATAAATCTTTTGAAATGCTTTTGTTGCCATGTGATAAATAGTTACGAGTATTTAGTTACGAGTTACAAGTACTTGTATAACTTGTAATAAAAATTATTATTCCGGTTATTATTTTCTTCGTTCATCCAAAACGGAGTTCAACTGAGCAATATATTTTTCGAAATCAGCAGATTGATATTCGGAATAATTTATTTGTTTACATATATTTATAATTCCTTTGAAATAGTCCATTACTTCAACGAAACCTTTGAATGAATACTCAGATTTACAAATATCCATCACCAAGTTAAGCATAAATTCCTGACGTTCAAGCGGCGTTACAGCATCGATATCGTCGAAAGCATCTTGTTGCAAAATAACAAAATCAATAACTTCCGATTTCCAGAAAGTAATGTGATATTCTACAGGAACACCATCATCACCCAAAATATTTATTTGTTCCTGAATTTCTTTTCCACGCTGAAGAATTGTTTTCATATCGTTCACCTTTCCAGTCCAGTCGGACGAGATTCGTTCGGTAATATATTCTTCAAATTCAGGATATTCAATATATTTAGAGTAACTGTCGATCGGATTCACGGCAGGGTAGCGTTTGCGATCTGCACGAGCTTGTTCGAGCGCGAAGAAGCAACGAGCTACTTTCTTGGTTCCTTCGGTTACCGGCTCTTTCAGGTTACCACCGGCAGGCGAAACCGTTCCGATAAATGTAATGGAACCCGTTTTACCATTTTTCAAATGTACATATCCGGCACGACTGTAAAACGATCCGATAATGGCCGACAAATCCATAGGGAACGCATCCTGTCCGGGCAATTCTTCCATACGGTTACTCATTTCACGTAAAGCCTGCGCCCAACGTGAAGTAGAATCTGCCATCAACAACACTTTCAATCCCATAGCACGATAATACTCTGAAATAGTCATTGCCGTATAAACCGAAGCCTCGCGCGAAGCAACCGGCATGTTCGACGTGTTCGCAATAATAATGGTACGTTCCATCAAATGGCGACCTGTATGCGGATCTTTCAGTTCCGGAAATTCCACAAAAATTTCCACTACCTCGTTGGCACGTTCGCCACAAGCGGCAATAATTACAATGTCAGCTTCTGCCTGTTTAGAGATGGCATGTTGTAACACTGTTTTTCCGGTACCAAATGGACCGGGAATAAATCCGGTTCCACCTTCAACAATCGGATTAGCAGTATCGATTACGCGAACTCCGGTTTCGAGCAACTTGAACGGACGTGGTTTTTCAGTATGAATATTGATAGCGCGTTTCACCGGCCATTTCTGAACCATGTTCACTTCAATTTCTTTTCCGTCCGCATCAATCAGCACCGCAATCGTATCAAAAATCTTATATTCACCTTCGGGAACAACACTTTTTACCGTGTAAACTCCTTCGAAAGTAAAAGGCACCATGATTTTGTGAGGTTGGAAATTTTCGTCTACCTCACCAAGCCACGAAGCAGCTTCAACTTTATCGCCAACATTGGCAATTGGTTTAAATTTCCAAATCGCATCCTGATCCAACGGGAAATTATATTCTCCACGCTTTAAAAAGACACCCGTCAATTTGTCGAGGTCGTTCTGCAAACCATCGTAGTTACGTGATAACAGTCCGGGACCCAATGTTACTTCAAGCAAATGCCCCATAAACTCAACATCGTTGCCGACTTTAAGTCCACGAGTGCTTTCGAAAACCTGCACAAATGCATTAGTTCCGGTCACTTTGAGTACCTCTGCCATCAATTTCACAGAACCCAATTCGATATAGCAAATTTCGTTCTGAGCTACAGGCCCATCTACTTCCACCGTTACCAGATTGGAAATAATCCCTTTTACTTTTCCTTTTGTTGACATAATTTTTTTCGAATGC
>QKGU01000287.1 GCA_003250325.1 Paludibacter sp. | reverse complement strand
GCAATCCGATAAAGCCAGGTCGAAAGTTGCGATTCGCCTCTGAACCCATCCAGTCCATTCCATGCTTTCATGAAAGTATTCTGAAGCACATCGTTACTGTCGTCGTGTGATAGAACCATTTTCCGGATATGCCAATACAACCGTTCCTGATAGGTTTTGAAAACCATCGAAAATGCGGCCGTTCTTTTGGCGGGCTGATTTAATTGGAAAATTAGCTCTTCTTCGGTTAGGTTCATAAATACAATTTATTCATTCATAACGATACATTTTCAACAATAAACGATTGTAACTTTGACTGTCATTCTCTTGTAAGGTTTAATTGCCACTTTCTTTTATTCAAAATTTAATTGACCCGGGTGATATCAGGATTTCCCTCAAAATAGCGAATAATATTGCGTGATGCAAACCGGCTCATTTCGTTTCGAGCTTCGACAGTTGCGGTTCCATTGTGTGGTGCCAGCACAACGTTATCCAGTTCCAAAAGTTCTTTACTCACGTTCGGTTCAAACTCATAAACGTCCAAAGCTGCAGAAAAGATCGATTTGTTTTTCAATGCTACAATCAAAGCTGCTTCATCAATTACCGGACCACGCGCTGTATTAATTAATATTGCACTCTTTTTCATCAACACTAATCGTTCGGAATTAATCAAATGATACGTTTCATCCGTGAGTGGAGTGTGAAGCGATACCACATCGCTCATTTTCAACAAATCGTCCAAAGTAACATATTGCGCGCTATATTTTTCCTCAATAGCTTGTGAAACCTGATTGCGATTACTGTATATAATTTTCATTCCATTAGCTAACGCTCGGCGGGCTAAAGCCTGCCCTATCCTACCCATTCCTACAATTCCGAGTGTTTTTCCGGAAAGGGATTGTCCCAAATTTTCCAACAATCCCCATTTCAGGCCATTGGGAATTCTCATTTTACGGTCACATTCCGAGATACGACGAGCAGCTGCCAGCATTAATGCAAAAGCCAGCTCAGCAGTAGGCTCTATAACCGGATCGGGGGTATTGGTCACTATAATTCCGCATTTTGCGGCGTATTCCACGTCAATATTGTTGTAACCCACACCATAATTCGCGATTATTTTCACTCTTCCCTTTGCTGCATCAATCACGTCTTTATCCACTTTAAACTGAAAAGTAGGAACAAAAGCATCAAAGTCAGGAATCAGTTTCAGAACTTCATCTTTTGTAAAAATATTATTTTCAGGAAATACCAACTCAAATTTTTCGTTAAGTTCACGAAAACCTTCCGTCAATAATTTTGTAGAAATCAATACCCGCATATCATATTTAAATTTGTATCTTTAGTGTCGACATACAAATATACTTAGTTTGTATAAAAAGCCAAATAAAAGAGAAACATTTTACCAATACTTGCTTCTAACTTATTTCAAGTCAGTAATTTTATTCGAATTTGGAGAAAAAGTGGACAGAATATTTATTTTTAACAAACAACTTTTATATAAAAAGCGTTAATAAGTCTATAAAACGAAAAGGCCTTATTTTGTAGGATTTAAGTGATTTACAAAATACAAGTATTAATGTAACCCCCGATTAAATGAAAATTCACGAATATCAGTCAAAAGAAATTTTTTCCAATTATTCCATTCCTGTTACCAATGAAGTATTATGCTATAATGTTGATGAGGTGAAAGCGGCTGTTCATAAACTGGGATTGCCTGTGGTGATAAAAGCGCAGGTTCTTACCGGAGGACGTGGCAAAGCAGGAGGAGTAAAACTGGCAAAAACAGCGGAAGCTGCCGTCGAAGCAGCGAACAACATCCTCGGGATGGATATAAAAGGATACACCGTAGAAAAAATATTAGTAGCCCAGGGAGTAAAATTCAATAAAGAATTTTATGTCGGGCTGACGATAGACCGAAACACCAAATCGGTCATTTTTATGGGCAGTAAAGAAGGCGGTGTAGAAATAGAAGAAGTGGCAAAAGATAATCCTGAAGCCATTTTAAAATTCCCGATCGATCCTGATTTAGGAATGACTCCGTTTATGGCACGAAAAATTGCTTTTGCTCTTTTCGACGATTTTCAGTTGGTAAAACAAGCCAGCGATATCTTCCAGAAACTTTATAAAATCTTTTTAGAAAAAGATGCATCGCTGGTGGAAATAAATCCATTGGTTGTCACCGACGAAGGAAAAGTTATGGCATTGGACGGAAAAATGAATTTTGATGACAACGCTTTATACCGTCAATCCGATATAGAATTGCTGAACGAACCTACCGAAGACGAGAGAAAAGAACTGGCTGCCAAAGAAAGCGGTTTAACGTATATCAGATTGGATGGTTCGATTGGTTGCATGGTAAATGGAGCCGGGCTGGCAATGGCCACAATGGATATAATCAAATATTTTGGTGGGAATCCGGCCAATTTCCTCGACATTGGAGGAAGTTCGAGTCCTCAAAAGGTTATCGATGCGATGACTCTTTTACTTTCCGATAAAAATGTAAAAGTTATTATGATCAACATTTTTGGTGGCATCACCCGCTGTGATGACGTAGCACGCGGACTGATTACTGCACTTGACGAAATGAAAGTTGACATTCCGATTGTAATACGACTTTCGGGAACAAATGCTGAAGAAGGATTGAAGATTATCAGTGAAAGAAACCTTCCTACGGTAAATTCGTTGAGTGAAGCTGCCCAAGAAGCGATCAGACTATGCAAAGCTTGTAATTAAAATCACACTTTGCAAACTATTTACATTCTAATATTAAAACCGAAAGAAAATGAGCATACTAGTCAATAAAAACACAAAATTAGTCGTTCAGGGAATTACAGGACGAGACGGAAGTTTCCACACAGGAAAAATGAAAGCATATGGCACAAACATCGTTGCAGGTGTTTCTCCCGGTAAAGGAGGACAATTCGTACACGAGATTCCGGTGTTCAACACAGTGGAAGAAGCCGTAAAGAAAACAGGTGCTAACACATCCATTATCATGGTACCCGCTCCTCTGGCTGCCGACGCTATACTCGAAGCTGCCGATGCTGGAATCGAACTTGTGGTTTGTATTTCCGAAGGAGTTCCAACTCTGGATATGATTAAGGCAAACTCGTATTTAAAGAAAAAAGGCACAAAACTAATCGGAGCCAATTGCCCGGGACTTATTACTCCTGAAGAATCGTTGGTTGGTATTTTACCTGCGAATATTTTCAAGAAAGGGAATGTTGGCTTAATGAGCCGAAGCGGAACCTTGACTTATCTAATGGTAAGTTTACTGACATCAAACGGACTAGGACAAAGTACTTGTGTAGGAATTGGTGGTGATCCGGTTGCCGGACTTTATTATCAGGATTTGCTGCAAATGTTCGAAGATGATCCCGAAACGGAAGCCATAGTGCTTATTGGCGAAATCGGTGGTGATGCGGAAGAACGCGCAGCTCAATACATAAAAGAGCATATTACTAAACCTGTAGTTGCGTTTATAGCCGGACAAACCGCTCCTCCGGGAAAACGAATGGGACATGCCGGAGCTATCATTTCGAGTGGAAGTGGTACTGCAGAAGAAAAAATAACCGCTTTCGAAGCTGTTGGAGTTCCTGTGGCACGAAGGCCGGTCGAACTTCCGGATTTACTAAAGAAACAAATGAAAAAATAGTTTTCTATAAAGGGTAATCTTAAACAGATTACCTTTTTTAATATTTAATATTTTTCAATGCACTTTTTGGTGTTACAGAAATAATTTCTGTTTTTCCATCTTTGAGTTTCGCTTCTATCGTTATATTGTTCGATGCACGAAGTTTGAAGTGAACATTCCAATCTTTTGGCCAGGCAGGAAAAAGGAGAATTTTACCATCTTTTGTTATTTGTAGTAACATTTCCTGCAAACCTATCATTCCACTTCCACCCCAATTATGATCGGGACTCCAGTCGAAACCAGGTCCCCAAAAGGCTGGAAAGCGATACGATCCATCAGCAAGTTTCAGCGAATTCAATCGTTTAGCTTCATCGGTTAATCCAAGACAAGCAGCAAAGATATTGTCTTGCTTCCAGCCGACATGACTCCGAAATTTCAATAAATCAGGATCATAGAAATACGTATTTCTGGCTATTTCCAAACTATCCTCTCCCACTTCAAACATTCTCCACGGAAAAACAGGATAAAGCTGAGGTGCTTCTGAATTATTAATACGTTCCCATGTCTTTGCTGGTGAAATCATTTCCTTTCCATCCAGAATTCTCATTGGTATTGGCGGAATCACTTTCAGTAAAGAATCATTCCCCAACGTTTCTAAAACCGTTCTCAATGCTGCGATAGTACTTGATGCATTGTTCGTCATTTTGTATGTTTCGCAGGCCGAACCCGGAAATAAAATTAAATGACCTTCACTATCGAGCGATTTTCGTCCACGTTGGCTGGCCAGATAACGATAATGTTCGTCGAAAAATTTCACGCAACTTTTAATCAATGGCAAATAGCGTTGAATGTCAGCATTGTTATAACTTTTCGTTTCCAATATCATTTGACAAAATTCCAATGCTGTGTCCCATTCGTATTCCAGCCAGGCATTATATTCCACTCCTTTATCGAAATAATCAGGACGTTTCCAACCATATTCACTTGGATTTGGCAAGCCATAATTTTCCAGTTGCTCAGCAAAACAAGCTCCGCCATGCCCCCAATATGTTTGTGAACGCAACTCCGCATTTTTCAATAGTCGATTATAAAATTCAAAAGCTGGAATCATCAAATCGTAATCACCACTTTTCAACATTGGCCAATAAACGAGTCGCTGGTTTTGTGCCGTATAAGTTCCGCCTCCCCATTTTCGATAATCTGGAGTAAACTTAGCTGTAGAATCGACAAATACAGGATCGAAGGTAAATAACCCGCCATTAAACCGCATTGGCCAATCGCTATGCGCATTGCAGCCCAACATATAGCGAAATAAACTATAATTGCGGGAAAGGTTTGCCTGTTCACCTTCAATATGAATAAAACTGCGTTCCCAAAATGCATTCCACCAATCAGTTGTTTTTTTTCGATCTTTTTTGAGATCAATTGAAGAAATCGTTTTCTCCAGTTTATTCTTCCAGTCGAACAGATTTTGGGTTTGAGAATTTTCCAATGCAATGGTAATATTCTGATAAGTTGCAGGCTTTTTACTTTTAAAAATCCATGCGAGATATTCTATTCCCGCATAAATACTGTCCTTTGTTCCTGAATAAACAAAATCTCCCCACATTTTTCCTCCCGAAATAAGATTTGAAAGAGGATTATACAGCTGATTTTTTACTTCTTCTAAACCTTGCTGAACTACAGAAACATCAAAAATTGTTTTTACGGGATTAGTATGAAAAAAAGTAACTGAATTTTGATCCGCAAAAACCGAATCCTTTTTCATGGATAAGCCTTTAGGTGGTGCCCATTTATACGAGTTTTGCTGACTTTCTCCTTTTAGGAGTAATCTATCTTCATATCGCCAGTTTTCATACGAAATTTCCGCTACTGTTCTCTTTTTATTTTTTACGTCTAAATGAACCACAGGCTTAAAAATGAACAATTGTACCGCCACCGGATATTTCCACATAACCGTCGTTTACCTTTAGGATTTGCCGAAAATCGGAGCTATTCAAAAATGGACTTGGCGTCAATTTTAATCTGAAACGGCCTTGCTTCAGCAAAGTATTATTTTCGTCGTATGAACCATTTTGAGCTATATAAAAAAGAATGTCACCATTTTCCACCCAAACATTCATACCAATACCACTTCCCCCACAAGGCATCGATTCGGAAGAATTATGCGATGGACTTGTCCACTCATAATCAGGTTCAATCGCTTTTAAGCCCTGAAAAAGTATAAGAATAAAAAATATGAGTGCTGTTTTTTTCATATATCCAAACTCCCGATTTTTACAGTTTGTTCTTACCAGTTGTCACTTCTGAATGATGAAACAGGAGTTCCTTCCGAACCATACAAATCACCTTCAACATAATTTTCAAATGCATAACGAACGGCAACCGGATTTTTCACCCTTTCGCTTTTTACATACACCTTACTTCGAACAATCCATGCTTTTGCGGGATAAAAAACTTTGTCGTGACCGGCAACTGTAAAGAGTTTAGATTCAAAATTCTTTGCAGAAACCCACATTGGTGCTCTGTCAAAACTCACAATTACGGTATCATTCTTTATTTCAATCCCTTTAAAAACAGGACTTTCCGAAGTGATTCCTTTTATATCATAAGTCTTATTTAGAGCAAGTAACGCCAAACGTTCCCCTGCAACCTGTTTCTTCTCAGGATGAATACAACCTTTTGACCCTGCATCCAGCAATACAGCCATTCCTGCTTTTGGAATCATCGATTCGGCCTTCATTTGTGCTTCACGAAGATACGCCGAATTGATCACATCTTTGCCTTTTTCTGTTATGATAGAATAATCGTAAGGTGCTATTTGACAATAATAAAACGGTATCGTATCTTTCTGATTCCAGTTTTTTCGCCAATCGTTCACCATCGTTTTAAACATTGCGGCATAACTTTCCGCACGATCATAATTCGATTCACCCTGATACCAAATCATTCCCTTTATTGTCAACTCGACTATCGGATAAATCATTGCCTGATACAATGTAGTCGGAGTGCGATTTGGTTCTTTAATATCAGCCGAAGTGCGTGGAATTTTAACATCGGAAAAAGCTTTCAGCATATCTTCGTTCATCCATGCTTCAATGCACGAACCGCCCCACGAACTAACCACCAATCCAACAGGGACATGAAGAGTTTGCTGCAATAAACGTCCGAAATAATATGCTGTCGCACTGAAATTACTAACCGATTCCGGAGTTGCCTCCTGCCATTGACCGGCTACATCCGACTGTGCCTCTATTGTTGAATTTCTTTTTACTGTGAACAAACGAATGTTGGGATTAGAGCTATTCAGGATATCCATTGTCGATCCCGCCACCGTCTGATTTTTAAATCCCTTCATGGGCATTTCCATATTACTTTGCCCCGAACACAGCCAAAGTTCACCTAAAATAACATTTTTCAAAGTCATGACCTTTCCATCACTCACAGAGATGGTCTGCGGTTTTCCATCGCTCACTGAAGTTTCAAATGTAGTTTTCCAGTTACCATCAGCATCTGATATTGTTTTCACAACTTTTTTATTCCACGAAGTTTTGATGGTAACGGTTTTATTTGGTTCTGCTTTTCCCCAGATATTCACCTGAGTGTTTTGCTGCAATAGCATATTGTCTGCAAAGATTGCAGGAAGTTTTATTTCCGCTCTGTTGTAAGCAAAAAACAAAAACAAGATTAAAAATGTAGTTTGAATCTTGTGATTGGTCCGATTAATCCGGCTTCCAGTAGTTTATTTTCTTTCATGCGATATTTACCATTGGTCCAAATGCCTTCGAATGGAGGCATTCCGAGGTCAGAACCCAAGATGGCGTTTGTCCAGGTGTTGGTCACTTCGATGCAGATGCTGTTTTCTCCTTCTTTCAAAGCTTTGCTGATATCAAACGAATAAGGACTAGTCCAAACAGTTCCGCAGTCGATTCCATTTATTTTTACTGTGGCCAGATTGCAAACTTCTCCAAGGTCTAACATGACCTGACTTGCTTTGCCTTTGCATTCAAAAGTATTGCTGTAAATTGCCGTTCCCGAAAAATATTTAATTTTCGGATTATCCGATTTGCTCCAGTCGAACAAAGTATATGAAGCAACAGTTTGATTCGTTTTTTCAAAACCAACTTTCCATTCAGTTTTAAATTTCAGATTTTCAGATTGCGTGAAATGTTCCGCAACTTTTGTTTGACTGGCTGCAGCACCGAAAACGACAAACAAAGAACCATTAGCCGGCAATTCAAGTTCAACCTCGGTGCGGTTTTCTTTCTTTTTCCAGCTTGTTGGCAAATAAATTTCGCCATTTACAGCATTCCAGATTTGTGGAATGAAGCCTGAAACTCTGAACGAAATATCGACAGTTCGGTTTTGGTCTTCCTGATTCGAAATAAAATAAACTTCGCCCTGTTTTCCGCTGCGATGCGTAAAAGCGATATTTTCAGAAGCCATCACGTCCGGCTCAAAGCTAAACTGATTTGCCTTGTAAGGTAGCTGAGGAGTATAAATCCCGGCATTACGCAAGGTTTCAATTTTGGCTTTGGTGGCAGCGTCATAATTTGCTTCATTTGGAAAGATTACTACCTGATAATTGGTACCATCGCCTAACTGTAAATGTCCATCATTTACTTTGGCAAGATTCAGCAACGCATCCTGATTGAATGAATCATATTGATAACCATTTAAGAGATTAATCCAATTTTCGGCTTTAAGCATATTGGACGAATGATTGACTCCGGCTGGAACATTGGCCAAGCGGTTTCGTTCACTTTCAACTCTTTGCTGTCCAACGATTCCCGGAAGCAACGGCACAAGTTTGTCGGGAGTGAATGATCTGCGTGGAATTTCATCGCCAATATAAACCGCGACATCGGTTACAGGGTGGCCATATTGAAGTAATGCCTGACAACGGGCGATATAATCTACGAAAGATTTACCCTGTTTCCACCAGGTTTGGTCGCGTTGAAAATACAGTCCAATACCGTCCAGAGTCATTCCGGGAGCTTTGTCGGTGTATGGATTGTGCACGAAAATGTGGAAAAATATTCGGTTAATGCCCAACGCCAGATTTCTGTCCAATAGTGGTTTCAGCATAGCAGGGTCTTCGTTCCAGTTGGTTCGTAGCTGCGTGAAACTTTCCGACTGAATAATGTTTTTCCCATAAATATGTCCTGCGCTGATGGCATCGAGCATATCGTTGGGTTTGTCGTGAGTTGGACTTTTAAGCCAAAATTCGCCCATGGGCACGTCCACTTCCTTGTAATGCAAAAGTCCATCGCTAACCATTGTTGGAGCAACACTTTCGGCAGAAACATCGCAACCCAACTTTTTGGCATTGCTCACCATTACTTTAAAGAAAACATCATCGACCAATTCGGCAATGGTGGTTCTCACATCATGTAAAACGGCTTCTGATTTTTCAGCA
>QKGU01000093.1 GCA_003250325.1 Paludibacter sp. | reverse complement strand
GTTAACTTCTGTGAAAATCATACTTTATAAATTAGTGGTATAATCTATAAAGATACTGATTTTCATGGAGTTAACCAAATTTTAAAACAAGATAATTAATTGATTTTCAATAATTTAACTATAAATATAACACACTATTGTATTGATTATAGAAATTCATTAAGATATAAATGGGGTGACAACTTGGTTAAATAAATTGTTCGTGCAGGAAAACAAACTCTTAAAGTTGTCCAGAAATAAATAATAATAACCCGTAGTGCATTTATAGAAAAAAAGTTTGTTATTATCGGGGCTTCCGCCCCAAACCCTGACTTCCTTTTTGTGTTAACTCAAAAAGTAAGCAAAACGGTCAAGACTGCACCAGCTTCACTCGAAAAAACTGGCGTCCAACATTGCTCCTTCAGCGCTCAAACAGGACAGTTTCTTAAGCCAATATCACAGGTTTTTAGCTACGCTGACAGTTGGTTCGGCTCAACGGACGTGGTCAATTGTTGATAAACTATTTCTGATTCAGTGGATTCTGCTTTTACATTGAAAGTATCTATCAATTGCACTACAGGTTAATCTATATTTTGCAGAAATCTTCCAAGAAAATTCTAATGTTTTTTGTTTTACATTTTTATAAAATTTGTATTTATTTTATATTTATATTGTTTATGTGAAATGTAATTTGTAGTTTTGAACAATTAATATGAATAAATCTATCCTTGCGTAATTTTCTGATTAACACTGCCTTGTTTGGATTTTTATGCTGATTTTTTTAATTTATTGAATTGTTGTATAATTGTTTTTAGGTATAATATTGGTAATTAATTCGCAGAACAATATGAAAAAGATTCTTACTTTTGTTTTTTTAGCTGTTTTTTCGTTTACATTAGTTGGACAGATATCAAAATCTGTTAATGTTGTCACTGCAGGAAGTTTAAGTTCATTATTAACTTCTACGGAAAAAACAACTATCACCGATCTTACAATTACAGGAACAATCGACGCGCGTGATTTCAAGTGCTTGAGAGACGAAATTACAAATCTGGCGTATCTGGATTTGACATCTGTTTATGTGACAGCTTATGTTGGTTTAGGAGGAACGTCTGAACAAACTACCTCGGTGTCGTATCCTGCCGATGAATTGCCTCAAAACTCATTCAGCACTACAGCTGGAAAAACATCTCTTCAGACAGTCTTTCTGCCCAATACATTGATTACCATAGGAGTAAGAGCATTTAGTAATTGTAGTGGACTAACCGGAATTAATATCCCGAATTCAGTTACTACAATAAACAGTAATGCTTTTTATAAATGTTCATCTATGACTTACGTAGCTATAGGTAGCTCGGTTACAACAATTGGTAACTCAGCATTTTTTGAGTGTAGTAAAATTACAAGTCTATCTATTCCTAATTCTGTCACTTCAATTGGTACTCAGGCATTTTATTCGTGCACTAAGCTTACTGATATATATTTTGGTTTTGGACTCAACTTGATAAGCGATAACGCGTTTCTTTATTGCACATTGTTGCAAAATATATCTGTTTCAAGCTCAGCACCTCCAACCATTACTTCCAGCACTTTTTCCGGGGTAAATAAAACAACCTGTAATCTGAAAGTAAATAGTGGTTTAGTTTCATTGTATCAAAGTACTGCTTATTGGAATTCGTTTACAAATATTTCTCAGATTGTTGATCCGAATGCGTTCAGCGTAATTCTTCAAATAGGTTCAAACGGTTCGGTAAGTTATAATAGCGCAATATTAACTAATGGTTCAGTTTTGATGATTCCTGCCAATGAAACGCGCACTTTTACAATAACTCCAAAAGCAGGATACGAAGTTGCTTCCGTTTTTTACAACAATCAGGATGTGAAGGATCAATTGGTAAATAATACTTATACAACTGCTCCGGTAAATAACAATACAACATTAAGTGTTACCTTTAAAAAAATAGTCATTGAACTGATGATAAAATCGGCCGAAAATGGTTCTATAACTCAATATTGCGAATATGGAGCAGCACCTTCTTATAGCTTTAGTCCTGCTAATGGCTGGATTATAAATAGTATTTTGTTTAATGGCAGCGATGTGACGGGTCAGATTGTAAATGGAGTGTATACTTTACCATTGCTGGTTTCTAATTCCGAATTGGTAGTTACTTTCTCAAGTACGGCAACTCCTTCACAGTCTGTTATCAGTTCAAAGGTAAAAGTGAGTACTAGTGATTCTCGCATCGTTGTAGAAGGATTGGAGCAAGGCGGAGTGTTGGATTTGTATGATGTAAATGGACAAAGACTAACCTCAATAAAATCGGACGGAGAACTAATAAACATTCCGGTGAGTAAGAATACAATTTATTTACTCAAAACAAAGGAACAAACTTTCAAAGTAATTCTCTAATAATCAAAAATATTTTATATCGGTGAGGTCATTAAGTCATATTAATGACCTCACTTTTATTTTGCCTCCACGGAGAAGTCTGCTTTGCTGAAAATTATTTTTTGTATTTTTGTGCCATACAAAAAAATAAACATGAAACGAATACTCTCTATACCACTTTCAATCATATCAATCGCATTATTTATATTTTTTCTTTGCTTATTTCATCTAATTCAAATCATTTGTCTAAAGTTGTTTGGTTATGAGGCTCATAAGCGTAGTGTGGATTTGTTGACTTTTTTCTTGTTAAAAACGCTATTGGTTAATTTTATATCTTCTTCTGTTGAATTTAAAGCAGAAATTCCCCAGGGCAAACCTATTATTTTTGCTGCAAATCATCAGGGATTGTTCGATATTGTGGGAATCGGTTGGTTTCTTCGAAAATATCATCCCAAATATGTTAGTAAAATAGAATTGAGAAAAGGGATTCCAAGCGTTTCGTATAATTTGAATCATGGCGGTTCGGTGCTTATCGATCGTAAAGATCCAAAACAAGCGCTTCCGGCTTTGAAGAAAATGGGAGAATATATTCAGACTAATAACCGTGCAACTGTAATTTATCCTGAAGGAACACGTTCGAGAGATGGAAAACCGGGAGCTTTTGCTTCAAACGGATTGAAGATTCTTTGCAAGTATGCTCCGGATGCTTTAGTTGTGCCGGTAACCATCAATAATTCGTGGAAAGTATTTCAATACGGCAGTTTTCCACTTGGAGTTGGTGCAAAACTGAAATTTATCGTTCATAAACCTCTGGCTGTGAAAGAAATGGACTTCAATACACTTTTCGAAAAAGTGGAAAAAGCAATAGTTGACGATATTGTTTACTAGCTTTTTGCTTTTTGAAATTGAAAAATATCTGTTCAGATAACTTTTCAACAAATAGAAATATTTAATACTTTCCTTACGCTTTTTAACTTTCAAATTGACTTACTTTGAGGTTATGAAAGCGGAAATTCTGGACAAATTACAAACCCTTGCTGAGTCAGCCAAATACGATGTTTCGTGCGCTTCGAGTGGAACCACCCGAAAAAGTACACCGGGTGGAATTGGCAGTGCGTCAGGCTGGGGAATTTGTCACAGCTTTACCGAAGATGGACGTTGTGTCTCACTTCTCAAGATTATGCTCACGAACTATTGCATGTACGATTGTGCTTACTGTATCAATAGGCGAAGCAATGATTTGAAAAGAGCCACCTTTTCGGTGAGCGAACTGGTAGAACTAACAATCGAATTTTACCGCAGAAACTATATTGAAGGACTTTTTCTCAGTTCCGGTGTGGTGAATAGTCCTGATTATACAATGGAGCGAATGGTGCGGGTGGTGAAAGATCTGCGCAAAGTTCATCGTTTCAATGGATATATCCATATGAAAAGCATTCCCGGAGCCAGCCAGCATTTGGTGCAGGAGGCCGGACTTTATTCCGATCGTTTGAGTGTGAATATCGAAATTCCAACGGAAGAAAATCTGAAAATGCTGGCTCCCGAAAAAGATCATGAAAGCGTATATAAACCGATGCTTTATATACAACAGGGCGTGCTGCAAAGCACAGAAGAGCGACAAAAATATCGTTACGCGCCACGATTCGCTCCGGCCGGACAAAGCACTCAGATGATAATTGGGGCAACCAACGAAACCGATCGTCAGATTCTGAACACTTCAGTTGCACTGTACAATCGTCCGACCATGAAACGTGTTTATTACTCTGGTTATATTCCTGTAAATTCGTACGATACCCGCTTGCCGAATGTAAAACAAGCACCACTCGTTCGTGAAAATAGATTGTATCAGGCAGATTGGTTGCTGCGTTTTTATGAGTTTAATGTGAATGAGATTGTAGACGATAAATATCCCGATCTTGATCTGGAAATTGATCCGAAACTGTCGTGGGCACTCCGACATCCTGAGTCTTTCCCAGTTGACATTAATAAAGCCGATTATGCAATGATTTTGCGTGTACCGGGTATTGGCGTAAAATCGGCACAACTGATTGTTGCATCGCGCCAATTTAGTAAGCTTGGTTCTTACGATCTCAAGAAAATGGGAATCGTAATGAAGAAAGCACAGTATTTCATTACTTGCAACGAATTGAAATCGAGCACAGTCAGCGATTCTTCGCCTGAATATGTCAGAAAAATACTCACCGCAAAGAAAACAGGTAAAAAGGAAGATAGCCAGCAAGTTAAATTGATTTTTGACTAATTGTACTGATCTTATGTTAGTATTATAATATCCTAAATGTAAAAATAATAGCTTGTTGAAATCCTGAATTTTACTTTATACTTTATGAACTTTTTACTTTAAAAACTTTTTACTTCTTACTTACCACTATGATCGTTTTCCATTACGATAAAACTCTGGAAGGATTGATGACTGCGGTGTTTGATGCATATAACCGAAAATCGTTCCCTGATTTACTGCTTGGCATGCAGGAGCACGAGCCGTTGTTTGTCGACGAAAGCTATACGGTTATTACTCAGGATGAGAGTTCAAAGCGTGTTTGGAAAGGATTGGAAAAGAAATTGCGGGCAAATGCACTGAATATGATTACGCATGTTTGGCTGTCGGAATTGTCAGGGAGTGATATGTTGATTTTTCGTTATATCCGTAAAGTATTTGATAGTCAAATTTCAATTGAAACCAATTTTGCAGATGAGGATGTATTGCAAATGCAGAAAATTGCACTAAAGGTAAGTCGGGAAAAGCAACGTGTCATCGAATTTGTGAGATTCCAGAAAGCTGCTGATGATATATTCTTTGCACCCATATCGCCCAAACATAATTGTTTGCCGCTCACCTTATATCATTTCACCGACCGATTTGCCGATCAGAAATGGGTTATTTATGATACTCATCGTAATTACGGATATTTTTACGACCTGAAAAAAGTTACTGAAATGACGTTGGAGAACACAGATCTTTTTCCTGATGGAAAATTGAATGAAGATTTGATGGCTACTGATGAAAAGTTGTTTCAGAACTTGTGGCGGGGATATTTCAAGGCAATGACCATTAAAGAGCGAATTAACCCAAAGCTTCACAGACAACATTTACCACGAAGATTCTGGAAATATCTTACCGAGAAGCAATAGAATTTTTCATGAGTTTTATGATAAGGTATTATTTTATTTCACTACTGACCGACAAAACTTGAATTTTGTCGGTTTTTATTTTTATTTATTTGTATATCAATTATTAGCGGTTTTTATTTTTGTTTTACTGAAAACCTACCCCCTCTCAAAATAAACTCATTTGCAAATTTGTGGGGCTTTT
>QKGU01000079.1 GCA_003250325.1 Paludibacter sp. | reverse complement strand
AACTTTAAGAACTTTACAAACTATATAATATGCAAAATCTTTTTGATGGAGTGAAGGAATTCAACTCGGGCGATTTCTTCGAACACCAAAAACTATTCGAAGAAATTGGTCGAAGCCAACATCCGCATACATTATTTATTGGCTGCTCCGATTCGCGGGTAGTCCCCAACCTGATTACAAAAACGCTTCCCGGCGAATTATTTGTTATCAGGAATATCGCCAATATCGTACCCATGTACCGTGAGTCTGAAGAGTTTTTATCGACCACTTCGGCAATTGAATATGCCGTGAAAGTACTTAACGTTTCAAATATTATCGTTTGCGGACATTCCAATTGCGGAGGTTGCAATGCTTTGTACATGGATAATGCTTCCGCACTGGAAATTCCCCACACTCTGAAATGGCTGGAACTGGCAAAAAATGTCAAAGAAAAAGTAACTCGCTTGAAAATTGCTGATCCTTTACAACGTGAATGGGTTACCGAACAATTGAATATTGTAGAACAAATGAATCATTTGCTCACATTTCCTTATATTGCAGAAAAATTTGAAAAAGGAGAATTGAATATTTTGGGGTGGTACTACCTGATACAAACAGGTGAAGTATTTAATTATCAGAGAGAAGACCGAAAGTTCGTAAAAATTGAATAGGTATAATTTAGAAAATTCTTTGGCATTATTTTTGTTAAATATCTTTTCAAAAACAAACTCCAATTATTTAAATTTTTATATTTATGAAAAAAGAATTATTCCTGAAATCGTTTGCAGTAATTGCAATAGTAATTTTTCTTTCGGGTTGTGCAAGCAGCACTTTGATACAATCTTACCCTCCCGGCGCAAAAGTATATATTGACGGACAACCCGTAGGCAAAACTCCCTATTTATATACCGACACAAAAATTGTTGGAACTACTACCAATATCGACTTAGTAAAAGATGGTTATCAACCATTATATGCAGCTATCACAAGAGATGAACAGGTAAACGTTGGAGCTATTATTGGTGGATTTATATGCTGGTTTCCTTTTTTATGGACAATGGAATACAATCCTACTCATAATTATGAGTTGATTCCATTGCAAGACAAGGAAGAGGAAGCAATGAGACCGGACACCATTGAGAAGAATGTTCAAACACTGGTTGCACCTCAGGAATTACCAGCTACTCCTACTAAAGCTCAACGTTTAAAGGAACTAAAACAACTTCTTGATGATAATTTGATAAACAAAGATGATTACGAAAAGCAAAAACAAAAGATACTGAATGAGATATAAGTAGTTACGAGTTACGAGCTACAAGGCTTATTCTTAGTCCAATATTTAAAAAGAATCTATCATTAATTGTTTTCAATTACTTAACAAAAAAGAGGATGTCTCAATACCATTTTTAAAATTGGCAAAACTTTCAATTTGAAACTATTTATAATAAATACTCCCAAAACTTAGCTATTTTACATGTAAATAATAGCAGTTTTGGGAGTTGTTTTTAAAGAGAAATTATAATTTAAAACTAACTTTTTGAATTTGACTAGTTTTGAGACAACCTCTTTTTTATTTTATGCAAATACGATTGTTATTTAATTCCGTGCATCAGCTTTTCTAATTTTTTCGAAAGGAAAAATAAAACGATAGCAGCTATCCCGGACATTACAACAAACAACATAAAGAAATCGTACAAATTATTCATTGTATAGCCCAGAAAAGAAGTTGACTTATTGTCAGGATATAATGCACTCAATGTTCCGGCCAGATAGTTCGCAAAAGCATTTGCTAAAAACCAAACAGCCATTAATAAAGAGGCAAATTTCATTGGAGAAAGCTTATTCACTAACGAAAGTCCTATTGGCGACAACGACAATTCACCCCAGGTGTGAAGCATGTACATACCCACAAGCCAAATCATACTCACTTTTACACCCGGTGCTACATCTTTTACACCAAATGCAATCCACAAATAGCCTAATGATAACAGAAATAAACCAATAGACATTTTTGCAGGAGCCGACGGTTCGTATTTTCCCAATTTAAGCCACAACCAAGCAAACACGGGGGCAAAACTTACCACAAACAATGAGTTTAGCGATTGAAAAGTACTTGCCGGAAGTTCTTCGAGAACAAAATTTTCTTTACCTCCCCAAATCACCTGAGCTATTCCATAAATCACAGCTATCGCGGCAATGGCCAGTAAAACAATTATTGTATATCTCAAACGGGAATCTTCTTTCGCCGGCATGGAGCCTCTGGTTTGTTTAAATAGTTTTCCAATGAAAAACAACACAATTAATCCTAAAGGATAAACAATCCACGACGGAATAACCAAACCTAAATGACGATTCGTTTGCTCGTCGGCAAAGAAAGTTAATGATGCGCCGGCCTGCTCAAAAGCACTCCAAAAAAACACTACAAAAAAGGCAACTATAAAGATCACGCCAACCCTTTGCTTTTCTTCTTTCTTTAATGTTTTATCTGTGATAATAATTCCAAAAATCAGAACTGTAGCAGCTACAAGCAAATAAGGCAAGAAAGTAAATACTTTAGCATCTAAATACAACATCCCAATAGCCAATATTGCAAAAGCAGCGAGACCAACAATTATAAAAAGCGGTTTTGACCATGCTCCATGTACATTTTCAGGGATTTGCCCTAATATTTTATTATCCGAATCAACAACATATTGTTTCGCAAATGCAAGTTGCACCAGCACGCTTGTAAGCATTCCTATTGCACCGACTAAAAAAGCCCATTTAAAATCAGCAGGATTTCCTGTATCTCCTACCAAACCACAGATAAAAGGTCCTATTGCACCACCAACATTAATTCCCATATAGAAAATCGTGTATGCAGAATCAACACGACGATCGCCTTTTTTATAAAGCTGTCCAACCAACGATGAAATGTTCGGCTTAAACAAACCATTTCCCGCAATCATAAATCCCAGTCCACTGAAAAACAAAAGAGTAGAAACAGATGGCATCGAATTGTATGTGTGTCCACAAAAAAACAGGAGAATTTCACCCAACGCCATCATCAAACCACCGGAAATTATAGAGCGCTGGTTTCCCCAGTATTTATCGGCAATAAAACCGCCAATTAGTGGAGTAAGATAAACTAAACTGGTATAACTACCGTACAAACTTGAAGCAAAAGCCTTATCGAACATAAGTGCTTTTGTCATAAATAAAACCAGGATGGCTCGCATGCCATAGTAGTTGAATCTCTCCCACATTTCTGTGGCGAAAAGAATATACAAACCTTTGGGATGACCTTTTTCTGATACCTTTGTTGACATTATTATTTTATTTGATTATATGCAAAAAAAAATGAACGCAGGATTTCTGCGTTCGATTAACGACACTAACATTTTGTATTAGTTTAATGCACAAAGATAGCTTTTTTGAACGAAATAGTCACCAATAAGCATTCAAAAATCTACATATTTAAACAAATTTCTCACACAAATAAGCAAACTTTAACGACATTTAAACAGCTCAATTGTCACTTTTTCAACCTTTGCTCCCAACGGAGGATTCAATTTCGATAGACGTACAGTAAGTTCATTAATTTGAGAGAAAGATTCGAAAAGAGTATCTGTAATGCGTTGTCCTACATGCTCTATCAGTTTTGACGGGATATTCATCTCTTTTTTTACCACGTCATACACCAACTGATAATTCAGCGTATCTTCCAAATCGTCCGATTTTCCTGCTTTTGCTGTGTCAATATCCATGACAATCGACACAAGGTAAGTGTTTCCTATTTGCTTTTCGTGCTCCAAAACGCCATGAAAAGCATAAAATTCCATATTTTCGAGAGAAATTTTCGACATAAATTATATTTCTGTTATTTCACTTTCAAAATCACCATCCGCTACAAAAGTACGAATTTTATCGCCTTTTTTCAGTTGTTTCACCGAAGTTATTCGTTTTCCATTAACACTTGTAATTGTATAACCGTGTTTCAAAAGAAACGTTGGTGAATGAGTTTCGATATTCTTTTCGAGCATCAGCAAAAGATTGTTTTGCTTTATCATTTCCAATCGAATTACTGATTTCAATCGCCTTTTTTGTTTTTCGAGTAAATGCGATTTTGACACGACCCAATTTCGTAAAATCATTTTTATTTTCAGTTTAGTTTGTTCAATAAATCTTTTTTCTGTTTCAATTTTTCGTAAAACAATATTCTGAATATCAGCAACTACATTAATCAAGTCATTCTCTTTCTGCTGCATTTTAGAAATTAAAAACTCGGCAGCTGCGGTCGGGGTTTTCACGCTTTTATTTGCCACCATATCGAGAATGGAAACATCCCGCTGATGGCCGATCCCGGCAATGATTGGCAAAGGGAACTGAGCACAATTCAATGCCAAATCGTACGAATCGAAGCAAGCCAAATCAGTAGTCGCTCCTCCTCCTCGAATTATGACAATCGCATCAAAAAAGTCAACATTTTCGTATATTTTTTCCAATGCAGAAATAATCGATTTTTCAGCCTGATTGCCCTGCATTATAGCCGGAAATAATTTTTTATAAAAAACGAAACCGGAATTATTCTGTTGTAGCTGATCACAAAAATCACCATATCCGGCTGCTGTAAGCGACGAAATAATTGCCAATCGTTGTGGTAGTTCTGGAAAGTCTAATTGTTTATTCATATCAGCAACCCCATCCGCCTCTAGCTGACGAATAATTTGCAAACGACGAACTGCCATTTCACCAATCGTGAAAGTGGGATCAATATCGCGAACATTCAGACTAAAACCATACACCTCGTGAAATTCTACGGTGACTGCAATCAACACATTCAATCCGGAGCTTAGCGATTGTCCGGTAGAACTTTCGAAATACGGTTTCAGCATTCTGTAAGTCGACGACCAAATAGTTGCTTTTACCTTAGCCATTAATGTATCCGACTCCGTATCTTTTTCTATCAATTCCAAATAACAATGACCTCCGGGATTTTCCCTGAGGTCACTTATTTCCGCCCGAATCCAAACAGATGAATTAAAGCTATAACGAATAGTTTCTTGTATTTGTGCAGTTAGTTCGGATAACGAAATCGAAGTCATTAGTCATGTAAGATTTATATCTATGCGCAAAGGTAAGAAATCTTTATCTGAAAAATATTTTTTTCGATCTGGATCGCCCTGCATTAATTACATTTATTGCGTAAATACCTCCTGATAGTCGGTTGGTGTTTATATATAAATCATCTTTTACATTTCGTTTATTGTACAAAACTCTTCCTGCAATATCAATTATTCTCACATTAGCATCCAATAAACTATCCTTTTTTATAAACTTAACCAGCAACGAATTGTAATCATAGTTGTACGACACTGTGAAAAGATCATTAGAATCTATTTCCGGAATAGTTCTCGTTATTGGAATTGGTAAAAATTGTTCTGCAAGAACAAAATTTGGAATTCCATATCCCATCAAAACAGTAGGATCCAGATAATGATTTGCACTTTTAAATACGGACTCAAGTAATGTATCAAGATTCGGTTCAGATTCATTTTCCTTATACAACTGTAACAAACAGGCCATCATACCAGCCATAACCGGAGAAGCATACGATGTTCCATTTCCGTAATCAAGCCCTCCATTTACGTTTATTAAAGCTGTAGAAGTTCCCATAGCACAAACCTCGGGCTTTACACGGCCATCATAACTTGGACCTGAGGAAGTAAATGTACTTGGATCTCCA
>QKGU01000330.1 GCA_003250325.1 Paludibacter sp. | reverse complement strand
CTTAATGTTTTGAAAGGCGACAACAACGAGCCGACAGTTGTTGGAAATTATGTGGATAAAGAAGATGTGAAACAAATCGGAAAGGATATCCGCTATATTCAAACTGATAATTTCGAAATTTCGAAAGAAAATGATTATATATTTGGCAGCTTTGCCGGATGGTTGATGTTCTTAATTCCGTTGATTTTGTCTTTGGTCTTATTCTTCTTCTTTCGCAAACAGGTGAAGGATAATGCTGATATTAAACTGGTAAAGAACAGAAAGGCGAATAAAATGGCGCGTAAACGTCTGAAGTTAGCTCAGAAATTGTTGGCAGAAGGAAATAAAGACAAGTTCTACGAAGAAGTTCTCAAATCGGTTTGGTCTTATTTGAGTGATAAATTGTCAATTCCGGTTTCGGAACTTACAAAAGAAAAAGTGGAACGTGAACTGACCAGCCTTAAAGTAGACAACGAGGTGGTTACGCAATTTATCCAGATTTTGAATACCTGTGAGTTTGCACGTTACGCTCCAAATACCGGTCAACAGGAAATGGGCAACCTCTACGATGAAACAATTGAAACCATTAGTAAACTGGAAGAATTAATCAGAAAATCATAATTGAAATGAAACGAATTATCTTGTATTTTATAGTTGTTCTGGTTGGTATTTCGCCGATTTTCGCACAATCCGTTTTGCTGAAACAAGCGAACGATTCATATGTCAAAGGAAACTACGAGCAAGCTTCAAAACTCTATGAAGAGTTATTGACAAAAGAAGGTATTGCACCTGAGTTGTATTATAACCTTGGAAATGCATATTATAAATCGAACGAGATAGGACACTCAATATTGAATTATGAACGTGCGCTACGGCTTTCGCCCACTTATTCCGACGCAAAATTCAATTTAGAGTTGGCACAGCAGAAGGTTATCGATAACATTATTCAGGCACCTACATTTTTCTTGATTCGCTGGATTGAGAACCTTATCAAATTGTTGACATCGAATCAATGGTTCGTTGTGAGCTTTATCGTTTTCATTCTGTTTCTGGCAGCAACTTTCCTTTTTGTGTTTGGATCGTCGCGCCAATTCCGCAAGACTTCATTCTACTTTGGAGTTGTATTTTTGTTGATTAGTTTTGTCTCTGTTATTTTTTCCGGCGTTCGTAAAGATCAGTTGGAAAATCACCGCGAAGCCATTGTAATGCAAGGGGTAGTTACAGTAAAAAGCTCTCCTGATAAGAGCGGAACCGATTTGTTCCAGTTGCACGAAGGTACAAAAGTCAATGTGAAGAGCACCTTGGGACAATGGACCGAAATAGTGCTTGGGATCAAACGATTGAAAAAATATAAAACTTTCTGTTTGGGTGGAATGAATTATTGTCCAACCGTAAAAAAGCAATAATACTGCATGAATCTGATTGATACTTTAAAAATCTGGGATACGGATCTGTTTTTGTTTCTGAATGGATTGCATTCCACTTTTTTTGATGGATTCATGTTTGCAGTGAGTGCAAAATTTACGTGGATTCCTCTTTACGTTGCGTTGCTGTATGTAATAATCAAGAGCAAGAAAAGAGAATCAATCTGGTTAATACTGGCATTGGTGCTTTGTGTGGTGGTAGCCGATCAAATTGCATCGGGCATAATCAAAAATGCAGTACAACGACTTCGACCATCGCACGATGGAAATCT
>QKGU01000182.1 GCA_003250325.1 Paludibacter sp. | reverse complement strand
TGCTAGTAAGGCTGTTGGTGAATCTGTAGAAAAACCACTTCTTTATTATCGGAATAATTTGGTGTCGTTGATCAATCTTTTGCAATTGATGCCAATACATAAGATAAAAAATATAGTATTCTCTTCTTCGTGTACTGTTTATGGACAGCCAGATATATTGCCTGTTACCGAAAGTGCGCCGATTAAACCTGCTTTGTCTCCTTACGGAAATACGAAGCAAATTGGAGAAGAAATCATTCGCGATACTATTTACGCAAATCCATGCTACCAGAGTGTAATTCTTCGCTATTTCAATCCAATCGGAGCGCATGCTTCGGCTGAGATCGGTGAGTTACCAAATGGAGTTCCGAATAATCTGTTGCCGTTTGTAACACAAACGGCTATCGGGCTTCGTAAGCAACTTCAGGTGTTTGGTAATGACTATAATACTCCTGATGGTTCTTGTATTCGCGATTATATTCATGTAGTGGACTTGGCAAAAGCACACGTTGTAGCTGTTCAGAGAATGTTGAATGGAGAAACGAAGAATCCGGTTGAGACTTTTAATTTAGGAACAGGACGCGGTTTATCTGTATTGGAAATTATAGAAGCTTTCGAAAAAGTAAATGGAGTGAGTGTTCCATATAAAATTGTTGGTCGTCGCGAAGGTGATATTGAAAAAGTATGGGCCGATCCAAGTTATGCTAACAATGAATTAGGCTGGACTGCAACGGAAACTGTTGAAGAAACACTTCGTAGTGCCTGGGAGTGGGAAAAAAATCTCGCAAAGCGTTTAACTCAGGAATAATCTGAAAAAAGCTATAAAACAAAAAAAGCTGTTCAAACGAACAGCTTTTTTTGTTTTATAGGAAAATTATTTAGATTTCCCAACCCAGAGCACTTGCACCAAGTACGGCTGCATCGGCTTCTTTCAAATCAGAGAAGAATAATTTGATTTTTCCTCTCCACAATGGAAGAAGATTTTTTTCCATGTTTTCTTTAATTGGATTTAAAATCAAGTCGCCTGCTTTTGCAAGTCCACCAAAGAGAACAATAGCTTCAGGTGCGCTGAAGGCAACAAAATCAGCTAAGCTTTCACCGAGAATTTTACCGGTAAAGTTAAAGATTTCTTTTGCCACTTCGTCTCCTTCCATGGCCGCTTCAAAAACATCTTTTGATGTTATGTCTTCTACTGGTACGTTGCGCAATAAACTGTCTTGTTTTGTTGATTCAAGTATTTCACGTGCTGTGCGTGCTACACCAGTTGCAGAGCAGTATGTTTCGAGACAACCAGATTTGCCACAACCGCAAAGTCGACCGTTGTTGCGGATCGCATTCGTATGGCCCAACTCGCCAGCAAAACCATCGTGTCCGTAAACAACTTTACCATCTATGATAATTCCGCTTCCAACACCAGTTCCAAGAGTAATCATGATAAAGTTCTTCATCCCACGAGCAGCACCATAAGTCATCTCCCCAACTGCTGCAGCATTTGCATCATTGGTCAGTGCAGCAGGAATTCCGAATTTTTCAGAAATTAATTTTGAAAATGGAATAACACCTTTCCATGGTAAATTAGGGGCGAACTCAATATTTCCGGTATAAAAGTTTCCGTTAGGAGCACCGATACCAATTCCTTTAAATTTTTCGATTCCACCTGCAGCTTCAATTAATTTCATTAATTCTACATAAATGTCATTAATGTAGAGATTGATATCTTCAGGATGCGATGACGTTTTTACTGCACTTTTTGAAATTACATTTCCACGGGTATCTACTACACCAAAAACAGTGTTGGTGCCGCCCATATCCATGCCTATAACATAAGGTTTTTCCATTTTTTTTGTATAATTTGTTTATTGAATAAAAATTAATCTACAGAAATATCTTTGTTTACATTCTTGCTTCCGATGACAGCATAGAATAAAAGGTAAGCAAGGCCAAGGAAAATCACCCAGTAACTTGGCATATAACCTGCAATGTCAGCAACTTTTCCCTGAATAGCAGGCAAAATACCTCCACCGCAAACTAAAACCATGAAAATTCCTGAAGCAGCAGCAAGATATTTGCCCAATCCTTCAACGGCAAGATTAAAGATTCCACCCCACATAATGGAAGTGCAAAGACCTACAAGTACAATATACATAGCATTGATAGGTACTTCGGCTAATCCGAAAGAAAGTCCACCGGTTGCAGAACGTTGCAATACTGGTAATGAAACCATTGAAGTAATTGGCGAAAATATAGCTAAAGTGATAAGAATCAATCCTATTATTGATGCAACGGTCAACATGGTTTTACTTGAGACCTTGCTGCCGATTGAGGCTCCGAATAAACGTCCTATAAGCATTAAGAACCAATATGTACCTGCTACAAAACCGGCTGTAGTTTTTCCAACCGGAGTTTCTGAGAGCCAGAGGTTCAAAATACCCGGAGTTCCTACTTCAACACCTACATACACAAAGATGGCGATTGCTCCTAAAATAAAATGACGGAATTTCAATGTGCCTGACATTAATTGTCCAAGAGGTTCAGTGGAACGTTCAGCGTGAGGTTCAGGTATCTTTACTCCCAACAAAGCAAAGAATAAAACAGCAAATACTCCCATGGCAATGTACATGATAGGAAAAACGTCAGTGATATTTGCTTTTGCAGTATTACCAATCAAAATTCCAACGAAAGCCGGTGTAAATGTAGCCATTATAGAGTTGAAAGAACCACCAGTCTGAATCAATTGATTTCCTTTATTTCCACCACCACCCAATGTATTTAACATTGGATTAACAACTGTATTTAATAAACACATTGAAAAGCCTGAAATAAATGCTCCTAAAAGATAAATGGTGAATGCGGTTGTTTCTGTGGAATAACCAGCCAGATACTGAACTAAAATGCCAACAAAACCAATTGCAATAGCAATTAGGGCTGTTTTTTTGTAACCATATCTTTGTAATAGAATTCCACCGGGAATTCCCATTACTGCGTAAGCAATGAAATTGGCTGCATTTCCCAACATTCCCATAAAATTGGAAACGCCAAATTGTTCTTTCAATACATTACCCATTGGTGCTGCCAGATTGGTTACGAATGAAATCATACCAAAAAGTAAAATCATCATAAAGATAGGTAATACATAACTTTTCTTTTCTGTGCTCATAAAAAATAAATTAATGAATTAGTTGAATATTTGATTTTTATTGTTTAAAAATTGACTGTCAAAGTTAATCATTTTTTATGACAGATACTCTTGTATAAGCATTCATATATAGACCTCAATTTCTGTTTTAAAACATAAATATTAAAGTTTCAGATAGTGTCTACGACAAATAAATTTTGCAATTATAAATTTTTGAATAAAAATTCACTCATTCTTGTATATAAATGTCTGCGGGTTTGTTTACCAAGAATACTATGGTTTTTGTCGGTGTAAAGTTGCATCTCGAATTGCTTGTCTGCTGCAACTAATCGGTCAATGAATAACATGGTGTTTTGAGTATGCACATTGTCATCTGCCGTACCGTGGATTATGAGCAAATTGCCTTGTAAATCTTTGGCACGTGGCAATACCGAACTTTGGTCGTAACCGTTGAAGTTTTCCTGAGGTCGTCTCATATAGCGCTCGGTATAGGCAGAATTGTACAAACGCCAATCGGTTACTGGAGCTACAGCTATTCCTGACTTAAATACTTTTTCTCCTGATGTCATCGCCATTAAAGTCATGTATCCACCATAACTCCAACCCCAGATGCCTATTCTGTCTTTGTCGGCATAAGGTTGATTTCCCATGTATTTTGCAGCTTCAACCTGATCTTTGGTTTCAAGTAATCCGAGCTTTTCGTAAGTGCATTTACGGAATTCCGATCCGCGGGCTCCGGTTCCACGTCCATCGACACATACAACAATATAATTTTGAGTGGCGAGGTAATATTCCCAGTCAATATCCCATTTGTCAAGGACTTCCTGCGAATCCGGACCGCTGTACTGAACCAGTAAAACCGGATATTTTTTTGTGGCCACAAAATCAACAGGTTTTACCATCCAACCGTTTAGCTTTATGTTTTCGGAAGTGGTGAACGAGAAGAACTCTTTTTTCGGCAGATTCAATGATTTGAATTTGGAGGCAATACCAGCATTATTTTCAATGACACGAATAGCTGTGCCTTTAGTCGTATATAACGATAGAATATTGGGCGTTGAAACACTCGAAGCATCGTCTATAAAATAGGTAAGTGTCGAATTGAAATTTCCTTTGTGAGTTCCTTGTCCATTGGTCAATCTTGTTTTCTTTCCTTTTGCATCAACCATAAAAATATCGCGCTGCATTGGAGAAACTTCTGCCGATTGATAGTACAGAATTTTCTTGTTTTCATCATATCCGTATAGATCGGTTACATCCCATTTCCCTTTTGTCAATTGTTTTACCAATGTTCCATTCATGCGGTATTGATAAATGTGACGATAACCATCCTGCTCATTTACACTTAGAAAAGTTTCGTTGTCCGATAAAAAGCGAGTGTGGTCAATATTTTCGTAATCAACATAATACTTATCTTCTTGCTTTAGAATAAGCTTCGATAATGTTGATTTTGGATTGCAAAAAAACATTTCCAGTTTGTTTTGGTTGCGATTGAGTTTGAATACCGCCAATTGCTCGATAGTGTTTGTCCATTTTATACGTGGAATATAAAAATCGCCATCGTTGGAAGGTATTTGCATTGTCTTAACGGATTTATAAAAATCGTCATACACACAAACGCTTACTTTCGAGTTGTTTTCACCCGCTTTAGGGTATTTGAAATGTTCCAATGTTGGATATAATTGCAATTCATGACTTGCGGTATCCTGATTTATATATTTCTGGAAAGCAAATTCAGGAACCTTGCTTTCATCGAATTTGATAAAAGCCAGCATTTTACTATCCGGACTCCAAGCAAAATAGCGTGTTGCAACAAATTCTTCTTCGTAAACCCAATCCGGAACTCCGTTGATAACGCTTCCTTTTGCACCATCTTTGGTAATGGCACTTTCAGTGTTGAAATCAAGTTTTTTCAAATAAAGATTATTCTCACGCGCAAAAGCAATATATCGGCTGTCCGGCGAAAAAAGCGGAACTTCCTGTGGACCATTGTCCGACAAAGTTTGAATTTCACTTCGTTTAATGTCGTAAACGTAATAATTTGCGGTGAAAGTGCGACGATACCTTTTTTTACTGTTTGTGTAAACTAATAATTTAAGCTCGTTTGGGCTAAATTCGTAGCCTTCGATACTTTTGAGAGAAGAGTTTTTTAAACGTGAAACACTAAAAATAGTGTCGATTGTAGCACCTGTTTTGTAATTGTACTTTACTACGGCTTTGTTGTTGACCAACAAAGTGTAAAACTCTCCATCGTTCATCGATTTAGGCGTTTCAAAAGCAGGAATTCTGAATTTGCCGTCGGTAATATCATAAAGTAAATTTGCAAATGCTAATTGTATACATATTGTTAAACCAAAAACTAATTTTAATCGTTTCATTTGAAATGTGTTTTGCTCTGAGAATAATAAATTCTGATATATTTTTTCTAAATTTACAGTGGATTAAATCCATACAAAAATAACTCAAAATATCCTTTTATCTTATTTCTGGGTTAAAAGTTTTCAATAGTCCGTTAGAAAAATATAATAATTAAGCGGCTTTCGTGCCGAAATACAGTAGTTCTTTGACATGGTGGTGACTTTTTAGGGTTTTAGGTTTTATACCGAAAGTCTCAATAAATCGGTTTAACAGAAACGCATTGTG
>QKGU01000213.1 GCA_003250325.1 Paludibacter sp. | reverse complement strand
CTGATTTTCCAAATCATCCATATCTGCATTGGCATACCGGTAACGCTGAGCTTTACAAAGTCGCACTCCATCAATAATAGAAGCATGATTCAACGCATCGGAAATTATCGCATCCTCTTCGCTTAGTAATGGTTCAAAAACACCTCCGTTCGCATCGAAGCAGGCTGCATACAAGATGGTATCTTCCGTTCCGAAAAATTCCGCAACTTTCTTTTCAAGTTGTTTATGCAAATCCTGAGTTCCGCAAATAAAGCGCACCGATGACATTCCGTAACCATGCGAATCATAGCCGACTTTGCAGCTTCTTTCAAAGCGGAATGGTTGGACAGGCCCAAATAATTGTTTGCACAAAAGTTCAACACTTCTTTTCCATCTGAAATTCGTATTACTGCTCCCTGAGGAGACACAATCACTCTTTCGTTTTTGTACAATCCGGCTTGTTCTATATTGGAAAGTTCGGCAGCAAGATAAGATTTAAAATTCTGATACATAACATTCTTTGTTTAATAAAACTCTTAAAAAGTATTTATAAAAGACAAGAACAAAGGTAATTAAATAACAGAATATTTATTCACTAAGCTGATGTTTTTTTATTGAAAGTTAAGAACTGCCACAAAGAGGGAATAAATCAGTGCAGGAATGAGTGAGAATACTCTACTTAATATTAAACAGAGTAGTAAAAAAACAAAAAAAATCACTTCTGTATCAAATGACTATTTTTGAGGTCTAACTTTTTTTAAATAATCGGTAGGACTTTCGTTAAAATACTCTCTAAAACATTTTGTAAAATAGGAAGGCGAGGTAAATCCCGTATCGTATGCGATTTCAGAAATAGTCTTTTCTGAATTAATCAGCAATTGTTCGGCTGTTTTCAATCTTATAATACGAACCAACTCGTTTGGGGCATAATTAGTAAGAGATTTAATTTTACGATAAAGCTGAACACGGGACAATCCCATATTTCGACCTATTTCGTCGACATTCAACTCACTATCTATCAAATTATCTTCCACTATTTTACGAAATTTTTCCATAAACGATTTATCGAGCTCAGAAATACTTTCTTTTCGTTCACCAAAAGTGAGGTTTTGTTGGAAGTATTCTTTTATTTTGTCCCGGTTCTCGATGATCTTACGAATACGGATCTTTAACAAATCTTCGTTAAACGGTTTAGGAATATATGCGTCAGCACCAGATTCAAAACCAACAGCTTTCTGATCGTCCAAAGCAAGTGCAGTAAGCAGAATGACAGGAATATGACTTGTGGAGAAATTAGTTTTCAAATGTTTACAAAGCTCGAAACCATTCATTTTATCCATCATCACATCGCTGATTACCAGTTCAGGCACATATTTCAGAGCTTTAATGATACCATTTTGTCCGTTATCGGCTGTAATAATTTTATAATCATGTTCCAAGAGTGATTTTACATAATCGCAGACATCTTTATTATCTTCAACCAATAAAATCGTACTTTTACCACTGTCTATATCGGGTTGTTGGTTCTCTTGCAAAAAATTAAGCATTTCAAATTCAACATAATCTTCTGCCGCTTCTACATGGCTATCAAAGACTGGATATTGTTCTTGTATAGTTATGTCTTTTTGTTTGTAAGGAATTACAAAACTAAAGAAACTACCTTTTCCCAAGGTGCTTTCAACTTCAATTTTTCCTCCATGTTGCTCTATCAAAGCTTTTGTAAGTGCAAGTCCAATACCAGAGCCCCCTTTGTTGTTCTCAATCTGATAAAACCTATCAAAAATATTATTAATAAATTCGGATTTAATTCCTTCACCAGTATCTTTTACCGAAATTCTGGCATACTTTTCATCCTCAGACATTTCACTTGTCAATGCAACGATAATCTCACCATTTTCCGAAGTAAACTTCACAGCATTAGACAGAAGGTTATAACAAATTTTCTCAATCTTATCCGAATCAAACCACAATGTAAAATCCTCATCAACAACATTATAAATAAATTTAATTTTCTTCTTTTTACAAATATCCCTGAAAGAATCACATATATCGGACACAAAAGTATTCAGATTACCTAATGTATAATACATTTGCATTTTCCCATTTTCGTATTTTCTAAAATCGATAATTTGATCAATTAATCGCAAAAGAATTCCCACATTTTTCTTAATAACTAAAGCTAATCTTTTCCCTTCGTTTGAAAGTGTTTCATTATTTACGATATTTTCCAACGGGCCCATGATGAGTGTAAGAGGAGTTCTGAACTCATGCGAAATATTCGTAAAAAACATGAGTTTGGCTTGTGTGGCATCTTCAATATTTTTCGACAGAGCCAACAACTGATCTCTTTGCAAAGACAATTCTTCTTTCTGTTTATTGATTGCAATATTATTAAGCTCTAATTCTTTGTTTATTTTGTTTTTATGTCGAAAAGAATTAAACAGCAAAAGCAGCAATCCGAGAATGATAAAAATAACAGCTAAAGAAAATAGCAAAAAAACACGCTGCGTATTATATTGTGAGAGGTTTTCATCTAAAATAGAATTCAGTTGCCCTATTCTGTTCTGATGCTCAATTATTTGGTCTGTCTGAAGTTTTAGTACGCGGGCATTCGTTTTATCAACCACAGCAGTATACAGAATATTGTCTCTGTCGTAGGGTTCTTTGCGTAAAATTCTTAATGCGGTCTGGATAGCTTTTTCGCCACCTGTAGGATATATAAAAGTCGCGTCCAAAGTTCCATTTATAACTTTTTGAATGCCTCCATCACTACCCGGAAGAGCATCAATTCCAATTATTAACGGTTTTTTCACGTTATTATTAACTGCAACAGCTTCACGAGCACCAGTACCCATTTCGTCGTTGTGCGCAAAAACAAGATCAACCGGCAAGTTTAAATTCAATGCCTCAATCATTCGTTGTTTTGCCTGATTACGAAGCCAACCACCATCCTTTGAATATATAATTCTAATTTCCGGAAAATTTTTAATTCCATTGACAAAACCAGAGTGTCTATCCAAGTCGGGTGTTGAACCGGACAATCCTCTGATTTCAACAATATTGCCCTTTCCGTTAAGTAAATTGGCAGCATACACACCTACCTCATAACCAATCTGATAATTATCGGCGCCAACAAAAGCTGTGTATTGACCTGATTTAATTTTGCGATCGACCAATATAACCGGAATACCTGCCTGCATTGCTTTTTCTACTACGGGAGTCAAAGGAACGGCCTCGTTTGGCGAAACAATCAATAAATCGACCCGCTGTGCAATCAGGTTTTCAATATCCCTTATCTGTTTCTGATTGCTATCGTAAGCAGTCTTAATTAACAGCTGAATATCCGGATTAAACGATGCCTCGCGCAACATTTCTTCATTCATCGAACGTCTCCATGCATCGTCACTACATTGTGAAACACCAATAACATAGTGTTTCTTTCCTGTATCATTACAGGAGAACAAGGTTATTACGAGTAAAAGAAATATTATTTTACGGACAATCTGCATAATTTTTTCAGCAACAGTATTGATTTTAGAGGCAAATTTAAATTATTCATTTTTATAAACGAAGAAAACGACTAAAAATATAGCCGTTTTCTTCGTTTATCGCATTCACTTTAGTTACACATTGACAGCTGGCTTCAACAGTTCTGACGGAATAACAGGCATTGCACCATGTTGTGTGCATACATAAGCTGACACTTCAACCGCGAGAGAATGAGCTTCCTCTATAGATTTTCCGTTTAATAATGAAGATATAAAAGCCGCTGTGAACGAATCACCTGCCCCAACGGTGTCAACCACATGAACAACCGGAGTCGGTTTAAACGAAATAATATCCTTCGTTACCACATAACTTCCATTTGTACCTTTTGTCAACACAACCATTTTAAGATTATATTTTTCAATAAAGAACCGACAACTTTCAACCTCATCAGCTGAATCCACTTTCAAAAGCTTATTCAGAACAAGAATTTCATCATCGTTAATTTTCAAAATATGACATTCATTCAACGAATCTTCAATGATTTCCTTTGTGAAAAAATGCTGACGCAAATTAATATCAAACACCTTCAATGCATCGTCAGGGACTAAGCTCAAAAAATGCTTTATCGTATTTCGGGAAACCGAATTACGTTGTGCTAATGAACCGAAACAAACCGTTTTTGCTTTGCGTGCCAAAGTCTCCATCTGGGAGGAGAACGGTATATTATCCCAGGCAACATTCTCACAAATTTCGTATTGAGGAATACCTTTATCATCAACCGTCACCTGCACGGTTCCCGTAGGATACTCCGTTTTTGCAATTTGAAACTTCAGCTTCTTATTATTCAAGCTTTCAATTATCTCATTTCCAAGCTTATCATCTCCTATAGCACTTAACGCATATCCATCAAAACCAAACTGTGATACATGATATGCAAAATTTGCCGGAGCACCACCTAACACTTTTCCATTTGGGAATACGTCCCATAAAATTTCACCAATACCTACTATAATGTTTTCCATAATATCTATTAAAATTATTAATTACAAGCTATGAATTCAACCCAAGCTCTTTTTCTATCTGTTCCAATGTTTTTCCTTTTGTTTCCGGAATCCATATTTTTACAAATACGAATGCAATAATACTGAAAACTCCAAAGATTGCAAATAAATAGCTTAATCCTAATGTCCCTTGTATAACGGGTGCAAAGTAAACTGTAAGAAATGTACAGAACCAACTAATTGCCGTAGAAAAGGACATGGCCAGACCTTTAATACGCGTGGGATAAATTTCGGAAATAATAACCCACATTACCGGTGCGAAAGAAGCCGCAAAAAATGAAATATAAACCAATAGTGCGATCAATACACCCATTCCGAATTGTGCTGGTTTTGCGAATTCAAAAGTGAGATAACCCAGTGAAAAGATCATTCCTACTGCTCCCCAAAGCAATAATGTTTTACGCCCTTTTTTATCTACTAACCATAACGCCACAATAGTCATTAAAAAGTTAACCAATCCTACTATCATCGATTGCATCATGGAATCGGCCTGAGCCGAACCGGCTGCTTTAAACATTTCAGGTGAAAACATAATTACAGCATTAATCCCCGTAATTTGTTGAAGTGCAGCAATCAACGTTCCTATCAGAACTATTTTTCCGGTTTTACCCCTGAACAATTCTCCAAACTTCATTGCATCTTGTTTGGATTCAACTTTTACCGATTTTTCCATTTCGGGCAATTCTGTATCAACAAGTTGCTCCCCACCAATTTTTTTAAGAACTAACGCAGCCTCGTCTCTCATTCCTTTTGAAAAAAGCCAGCGTGGCGACTCAGGAAATCCGATCAACAGAAAAGCGAAATACAAAGCACCAAATAATGCAGGTACCAGCATCATATAACGCCAACTGTTTCCACCCAAATCCATCAGAAAATAGTCAATAACATAAGCCAGTACGATACCAATAGTTATTGCAAACTGGTTCATTGAAACGAGCATGCCTCTTTTTTGTGCCGGTGAAATCTCTGAGATATACATTGGTCCGACAACAGAAGTTGCACCAACTGACAAACCAGACAACACACGAAAAAGGGTCAACGATAAAGTTGAAGCAGACAAGGCACAACCCACTGCCGAAATAACATATAAAACGGCGGTGAAAAGCATCACTTTTTTACGTCCGTATTTTTCGGTAAAATTACCGGTAAACAATGCCCCAATTAAACAACCGGCGGTTAACAAAGCAGCCACTGTTCCAAGACCGCTATCGGTCAGCGAAAACTCGGATTTAATCATATCGACAGCACCTGAAATACCGGCCATATTTAATCCGAAAAGTAATCCTCCGTTTATGGCTACAAAGGTTATCCAATAAAGAAATTTTCTGTTTTGCATATATTTTTATTTAATCACGTATGAATGAATATTAGTTATTTTAATTCACTACTGACCGACAAAACTTGAATTTTGTCGGTTTTTATTTTTATTTATTTGTATATCAATTATTAGCGGTTTTTATTTTTGTTTTACTGAAAACCTACCCCCTCTCAAAATAAACTCATTTGCAAATTTGTGGGGCTTT
>QKGU01000120.1 GCA_003250325.1 Paludibacter sp. | reverse complement strand
TGGTTTTCGCACTTCTGCATTTTCAATCAGTTTGCTGTATTGCGCAATATGTTCGGGTGAAGTTCCGCAGCATCCACCAATGATATTGACCAACTTTTCATCAAAATACTCTTTCACCTGCACAGCCATCATTTCGGGACTTTCGTCATATTCGCCAAACTGATTAGGCAAACCGGCATTTGGATAAGCACTTACATACCATGGCGAATGTTCGCTTATCTCGTGGAGATACGGCTTCAAGTCTTTTGCTCCAAATGAACAGTTCAGCCCGACAGACAAAAGGTTGGCATGACCAATCGAAGCAAGAAACGCGCGAATGGTCTGTCCGGAAAGTGTTCGGCCGCTTGTATCGGCCACCGTTGCCGAAAGCATGATGCCCACTTTTTTACCCAATTCAGACATTGCTTCCTCCGCTGCATAAATAGCCGCTTTTGCATTAAGAGTATCGAAAATAGTTTCTATCAAAATAACATCCACACCGCCTTCGAGCAATGCAAGAATCTGTTCTTTGTATACTGAAACAAGATCGTCGAAATTTATCGCACGAAAAGCAGGATTATTTACATCCGGCGACATGGACGCTGTTTTATTGGTAGGTCCAACTGACCCAGCAACAAATCGGGGTTTGGCTGGATTCTTTTTAGCATACTCATCGGCCGCTTTTCGGGCTAGTCGGGCTGCTTCCAGATTGATTTCACGAACCAACTCTCCCATGCCGTAATCTTCCATCGAAATGCGTTGAGCATTGAACGTATTTGTTTCAATAATATCAGCTCCCGCTTCGAGATAACGACAATGAATGTCATAAATAATTTCAGGTTGCGTCAGCACCAACAAATCGTTGTTCCCTTTCACCAGACTTCCCCAGTCGGCAAAACGAGCTCCACGATAATCTTTTTCGGTCAGCTTATGACGTTGTATCATCGTCCCCATCGCACCATCCAAAATCAGGATGCGATTTTCAAGTTCACTTCTTAGTTTCATGTTTCAGTTATTTTGAGATGCAAAGATAACTTTATTCAATTTATAATTTATAATGCATAGCTCATAATTTCTCTTTTTGTGCAGATTATTAGCACTTTTAGTCAAGATTTGAGTTGGGCATTCGTTTCTAAACATAAAAAACGCCGTGAAAAATTTCACAGCGTTTTAAATTATGAATTATGATTTAACAATTATGCATTAATCAGTCCTTTACCTGTCATTTCTTTTGGTTTTTCAATTCCCAGAATCTGACAAATCGAAGGCGCTACGTCAGCAAGAATTCCGTTTTCAACTTTTGCAGCTGTGTTTTCGGTTACATAAACAAAAGGAACCGGATTCAACGAGTGAGCTGTGTTTGGAGAACCATCGTTGTTTTCAGCGTTATCAGCATTTCCGTGATCGGCAATGATAATTACTTCGTAATCGTTTGCCTTAGCTGCTTCCACCACTTGTTCCACACATTTATCTATTGTTTTCACGGCTGTTACAATTGCTTCGTAAACACCGGTGTGACCAACCATGTCGCCATTTGCAAAGTTCAGCGCTATAAAGTCGAATTTTTGAGTGTTCAATGCCGCAACCAATTTGTCGGCAACTTCAGGAGCACTCATTTCCGGTTGCAAATCGTAAGTAGCTACTTTTGGCGATGGAACCAAAATTCTTTCTTCACCTTCGAACTCACTTTCGCGACCGCCTGAGAAGAAGAAAGTTACGTGTGCAAATTTTTCAGTTTCGGCGATACGCAATTGTTTCATTCCAAGACTTGATACATATTCTCCCAACGTATTTTGTACATTGTCTTTGTCGAACAACACGTTCAATCCTTTGAAAGTAGAGTCGTATGGAGTCATACAATAGTATTCCAACGGAATGGTATTCATGCCAACTTCCGGCATATCTTGCTGAGTAAGCACAATGGTCAACTCTTTAGCACGGTCGTTACGATAGTTGAAGAAAATCACCACATCACCAGCTGAGATTTTCGCCAATGGATTTCCGGCGGCATCAACCATCACGATTGGTTTTACGAATTCGTCGGTAACACCTTCGTCGTAAGAAGCCTGCATAGCTGCAACTGCATCGGTAGCCGATTTTCCTGTTCCATTTACCATCAAATCATACGATTCTTTTACACGTTCCCAACGTTTATCGCGGTCCATTGCATAATAACGTCCGATAATAGAAGCTATTTTTGTAGTTGAATCTTTTGTGTAGCTATCCAATTGTTCGATAAAGCCTTTTCCGCTTTTTGGGTCAGTATCGCGACCGTCCATAAAGCAGTGAACAAATGCTTCGGTATTGTAATCTTTTGCAATATCAATCAGTTTTAGCAAATGATCGAGTGAACTGTGAACTCCACCATCAGAAACCAATCCTAAAAAGTGAATTTTCTTTTTATTGTCGCGGGCATACGAATACGCTTTTTTCACTGCCGGATTTTCCAAAATGCTGTTGTCGCGGCAAGCGATATTTATTTTCACCAAATCCTGATATACAACACGTCCTGCACCAATATTCAGGTGGCCCACTTCAGAGTTACCCATTTGTCCGTCTGGTAATCCTACATCTTCGCCCGATGCAAGTAATTGTGAATTTGGATATTTTGCTACCAAAGAATCCCAATAAGGAGTTGGAGTCGAATAGATGACATCAGCGTGAGAATGATTACCGATTCCCCAGCCATCTAAAATCATTAGTAATGCTTTTTTGCTCATATTATTTTTATTGTTGAATTATTTTATACTTAACCAATACCATTTTGGATTTGAATCACAAAATTACTCATTTTTTGGCGTTTTACAGTCCAACCGTTCTTGTTTTTTCAATAAAAACAGACGATTAGAAGATTTTATTTTCATTTTTACGGATTTTCAAATCCTCGGATTTCTTCTATCTTTGCAAACAAATCAACCCGAAATGTTTATCGTTATCTCCGTCATGCTTGCCGGTATAGCTGTTGGCTATCTGCTACGACGTTGGAAACTCCGTTTTATTCACGGATTAATTCTAACGCTTATCTGGCTATTATTGTTTTTGCTCGGACTCGAAGTGGGAACGAATGAAACCGTTGTCCGCCAATTCGGCAATCTGGGATTAGAAGCTTTCATTTTGGCCTCGGCAGCAACACTTGGGAGCGTTTTGGCAGCATGGTTGCTCTGGGTTTCGTTCAAAAGAAAATCTATAGGCAAATGAAAGGAAGTCTGATTATCTTGTCCTTTTTTGCAACCGGATTGCTGCTGGGAATTTTCCGCTGGTTGCCCATTCAATGGTTCGACAGCGAATACAGTTTTTACGTGCTGTGCGCTCTCATGTTTTCTGTTGGTGTGAGCATTGGGAACGATCCTACTTCATTCCGACAATTCAGAAACATCAATCCGCGATTTATCTTTCTTCCGCTTATGACTATTGTCGGGACATTTGTTGGAGTTTTGGCAGTGAGTTTCTTTTTGAAAAACAGGAGTCTTTCCGAATGTTTAGCCATTGGTTCCGGATTTGGTTATTATTCGCTTTCGAGTATTCTTATAACCCAGTACAAAGGAATTGAGTTGGGGACAATCGCTCTTTTGGCTAACATTATGCGGGAAATCTTCACTTTACTTCTTGCCCCTTGGATGGTAAAATACTTTGGCAAACTGTCTCCTATTTCGGCCGGAGGAGCCACTACAATGGATACCACTTTCCCGATAATAGTAAAAAACTCAGGAAAAGAATTCGGCATTATCTCCATTTATCAGGGATTTATAGTCGATTTCACAGTTCCGTTTCTGGTCACTTTCTTCTGCAGTTTATAAGCAACAAAAAAGGGATATCTTTTCAGACATCCCTTTATCTTGTTCTTCTTTTCAAATTGCAATCAGTCAATTCGTCTGTTAACTACAATGTGAGTAATTAAACCTGCTATCATAACGATTCCGGCTGAAGCCAACATAGCATTCGCTTGAGAAACGCCAAAGAAGTATAATGCCAATATTACTACTCCGATTAAAATTAAAATGGAACCGAGGTATTTCAAAAATTCTTTCATTGCCAATTATATTTATTTGTTCTAATTTTCAGACCGCAAATTAAGTGATTTTTCGCCGAGTAATAAAATTATTTTTAAAAAAAATAGATAAAAGGACAAAAAAAGAGTTACTTCCAATTGACTTTGGTAAATGTGTGCTTTTCAGGGCAATTAAAAATGTCGCGCAAAGAAGTAAAGTAAATTGAATTATTTGTACTTTTGCAATAGATAAAGAAATCAGAAGTTACCCGGAAAAACCTCTAATTAAACCCGTTTAATCACCCATGAAAATAATCATTGTCGGAACTTCGTTCCCCTTCCGCGGAGGATTGGCTGCTTTTAACGAGCGATTGGCCACTGAATTCGTCAGACAAGGAAACGAGGTGGAAATTATCACTTTTACGCTACAATATCCGTCGTTTCTTTTCCCCGGCAAAACACAATATTCATCGGAAGCGGCTCCAAAACATTTACAGATCAGCCGGAAAATAAGTTCGGTAAATCCTGCCAGTTGGATAAAAACCGGAAAAGAGATTAAACGTAAATCTCCCGATTTGGTTATCTTCTGCTACTGGATGGCATTTATAGCTCCATGCTACGGAACAATCGCCCGATTTGCAAAAAATAAAAAGACAAAAATGGTAGGATTGGTGCACAACATGATTCCGCACGAACCAACCATTCTGGATAAACTTTTTCCACGGTATTTTGTAAACTCCATGGATGGTTTTATTGCTATGGCCGAATCGGTGGCAAATGATATCAATCATTTTGACAAAAACAACAAACCGAAAAAAGTTTCGCCTCACCCTATTTACGACCATTACGGTGAATTAATGACGAAACCTCAGGCTGCCGTAAGTCTGGGAATGAACGAAAAAGATTCATACATTCTGTTTTTTGGATTTATCCGCCAATACAAAGGACTGGACTTATTGTTGCAGGCTTTTGCCGACGAACGATTGAAAAATCTGAATATAAAACTTATTGTGGCAGGCGAATTTTACGAAGAACCGGAATCGTATCTGCAACAAATAATTAAACTCGGTATCAGCGACAGAGTGGAGCTGAGAACACGTTTTATCCCCGACAAGGAGGTTCGGAATTATTTCAGCTTAGCCGATATTGTAGCACAACCTTATCGCACGGCCACACAAAGTGGCGTCAGCCAAATTGCCTATCATTTCGAAAAACCAATGTTGGTGACCGATGTAGGAGGATTGGCAGAAATAGTTCCAAACGGAAAGGTGGGCTATGTGGTGGATGTAAATCCGGATAAAATTGCCGATGCGCTGGTCGATTTTTATGCGAATCAACGTTCGGAAGAATTTATAGAAAACATTAAAACAGAAAAACAAAAATATGCTTGGTCGAAAATGACCGATACGATCAGGGAGTTGTTTCCAAACAATTAATTTGAAAGAAACAACAAAACAGATTTTTTAATAACGACTTTCGAACCGAAAGAGGTCTCGAAAATTGCAAAGTTCACGAAATAATTATGGCAAACGAAATAGTAGAAACACCAATGATGAAACAGTTCAACGAGATCAAAGCAAAGCATCCCGATGCGATTTTGCTTTTCCGTTGTGGCGATTTCTACGAAACTTTTTCTACAGACGCAATTAAAGCTTCGCAAGTGTTGGGAATAACACTCACGAAACGGGCCAACGGTGCCGGAAAAAGCATCGAACTGGCAGGATTTCCTCACCATGCACTCGACACTTATCTACCTAAATTGGTCAGAGCAGGAATGCGCGTGGCCATCTGCGACCAGCTGGA
>QKGU01000037.1 GCA_003250325.1 Paludibacter sp. | reverse complement strand
AACGATGATTGTTCAGGGTGACAGAGACGAAATTAAAGTTGAACACTCTATTGAATTATATCGGACCATTAAGAGTTCGCAACTGTGCGTATTACCCAACACTTCTCACTCTGTATTTGCTGAAAAACCTGAATTAATTGATAATATCGCGATAAGTTTTTTTAATTCGAAATAATCAAAAAAGAAGAATTAATATTCTTTGCATTTTTCTCCCAGAAGCACGCGCAATCCGCTATAAGCCAATGCTTCCATTTCATCCTCGCCGGGATAAATGACCACTTTGCAAAACGGAGAAATCATCTTCGTAATGTAATCCACCACAAACCGGCTATGAGCAATACCACCCGTAAGAATGACAGCATCCACGTCTCCTCTCAACACGGCAAACATGGATCCTATTTCTTTCGATACATTATAGGCCATCGCTTCCAGAATTAGTCTGAACTGAGAATTGCCATTCTCTGCCAGATCGGCTACTTTCTGAACATCGTTCGTTTCCAAATGAGCCATCAACCCACCATTCCCGACCAACATTTTCCTGATTTCACTTTCGGAATATTTTCCGCTAAAACACATTTTTACCAATTGTCCGGCATCGAGCGTCCCTGAACGTTCGGGCGAAAAGGGTCCATAACCATCCAAACCCTGATTAACATCCACTACCCTGCCCTGCCGGTGTGCAGCCACAGAAATCCCACCGCCCAAATGCGCCACAATCAGATTCAAGCGTTCATATTCGGCATCGTGAGTTGCTGCATATTTTCGCGCCACTGCTTTATGGTTTAATGCATGAAATTGCGACCGACGCGGTATCTGAGGCAAACCACTGATACGAGCAACATCCTGCAGTTCGTCCACCACCACCGGATCGGCAATAAAAGCCCTGCAGCTCGCAATACCTGAAGAAATTTCGTGTGCAATGACGCCACCAAGATTGCTGGCATGTTCGCCTATAGTATTGTATTTTAAGTCATAAAGTAATTTGTCATTCACCTCGTAAACGCCCGATTCGAGCGGACGCACTAATCCACCACGCCCCACAACCGCCGACAGTTCATCCAATTTGATCCCGACTTCTGCCAATCGTTGCAGAATCACTTTTTTCCGAAACTCACATTGTTCGTTAAATGTTTTGTAAGGTTTCAATTCGTCGGCCGTATGTCGTATCGTGTGCAAGCTAATCAGCTTTTCATCCTCATAAACAGCAAATTTAGTGGAAGTAGATCCGGGATTGACAGACAAGATTTTGAACATACACCTGCGATTGAATGATTTAACACACAAAGATAATCGTTAAGAAGTTAATATTGTTCATCGTTGCTGAATAATTTTTTCTTTGAAAATATTTAATTTCATATGAGTTTTATGCTAATTTGTACACACAATAGTCAATTCTCAACAAAAAGTTTCTAACAAATATAGCTTCTTAATCAGAGCAAAATAAACATTTATTGTCAACGGAGTATAGCCCAATAATGTACTATATTGCCGATTGGAAAACACCGTTCGGATTATTTTCATATAAATCTTTGTATTATAAAGAATTATTTTGTACTTTTGTGATCGAAATAGGATATGGAGGAGGGGACACACAGTCCCCTCGTTTGTTAGAATAACATGAAGTATGATAGCGAAGGAGACAGTAAATCAGATTGTTGAAGAATTTCTTTCGGGTACAAATTACTACCCGGTAGATGTAAAAATAACTCCGGACAACCGGATTTCGGTTGAAATCGATTCTTTTGATGGTGTTTCCATTGATTTTTGCGCCGAATTAAACCGACATATACAATCGGTACTTGGCATCGAAATCGACGATTATGAGTTGGAAGTTAGTTCTGCCGGTTTAACAGAGCCTTTCAAAGTAAAAAAACAATATGAAAAGAATATTGGAAACGAAGTAGAAACAGTTACAAAGGCCGGAAAGAAATTCGCAGGTATTCTTACGGAAGTAAACGACGAAGCGTTTGTACTGGAAACTGAGAAAACAGAAAAACCTGAAGGTTCAAAACGAAAAGTTACTGTAACAGAATATCTTTCATTTAAATACGAAGAAATAAAAAATACAAAATATATTATTAGATTCAAATAAGCCATGAGCAAAAAAGAAACTATTAGCTTAATTGATACCTTTTCGGAGTTTAAAGAGCTAAAAAGCATCGATAGAAGTACACTGATCAGTGTAATGGAAGAATCGTTCCGTAACGTGATTTCGAAAATGTTCGGTACAGATGAGAATTATGATGTGATTATCAACCCGGATAAGGGAGACTTCGAAATTTATCGTAACCGCACAGTGGTAGCCGATGATGAGTTGGAAGATCCGAATATGGAAATTTCGTTGACCGAAGCTAAAAAAATAGATGAAGATTATGAAATTGGCGAAGATGTAACCGACACTGTAGACTTTATGGGCTTTGGTCGTCGCGCTATTCTTACCTTGCGTCAAACTTTGTCTTCGAAGATTCTTGAACTTCAAAAAGACAATGTATTCAGTAAATACAGCGAAAAAGTCGGCCAAATCGTAAGTGCCGAACTTTACCAGATTTGGAAAAAGGAAATGTTGTTGATTGATGACGAAGGTAATGAATTGTATCTTCCAAAATCAGAACAGATCCCAACTGACTTCTACCGTAAAGGTGATACTGTAAGAGCGGTGGTTGCCATGGTTGAAAATAAAAACAACAATCCGAAAATCATTCTTTCACGTATTTCTCCTGTCTTCCTCGAACGTTTGTTTGAGCTGGAAGTACCGGAAATCAACGAAGGATTGATTCTCATCAAAAAAATAGCCCGCGTACCGGGTGAACGCGCAAAAGTCGCTGTAGAATCGTACGACGACCGTATTGATCCTGTAGGTGCTTGCGTGGGTGTAAAAGGATCACGTATTCACGGTATTGTTCGCGAGTTGCGTAACGAAAATATCGACGTAATTAATTACACTAACAATATCAATTTATTTATATCGAGAGCTTTGAGCCCAGCTAAGATTTCTTCTATCCGTTTGAACGAAGCTGACAAAAAAGCAGAAATCTACCTGAAACCGGAAGAAGTTTCACAAGCAATTGGTAAAGGTGGATTAAACATCAAGTTGGCTGGCATGCTTACCGGTTACACATTGGATGTATTCCGCGAATTGGATGAAGATGAAACAGAAGATATTTATTTGGAAGAGTTCAGCGATGAAATAGATCAATGGGTAATTGATGCATTGAAAGCAATTGGTTGTGATACTGCCAAAAGCGTACTATCAATTTCCCGTCAGGATTTGATTCGCCGTACCGACCTTGAAGAAGAAACTATCGACGATGTATTGGCAATACTTAATGCCGAATTCGAGGAAGATGAAGAATAGGAAGATTAACTTTCGATAGCCGCGTTCCGTGTTCGCGACAAAACTTAGTTTAACAACACGGATAAAAAACAGAAAAAACGTAATTATAGAATATGTCCATAAGATTAAGTAAAGCCTGTAAAGATTTGAATGTGGGATTGACCACCGCAGTAGAGTTTTTGGCGAAAAAAGGTCATAAAGTTGTCGCTGATCCAAATTTAAAAATATCAGACGACCTACACCTTTTACTTGCAAAAGAATTTGATAAAGATATGGCTCTGAAAATAGAATCGGAGCGATTAAGTTTGGAGCGCCATCAAAAAGAAAAAGCTGAGACAGTGGCATTGGATGGCTATGCAAAACCAAAACATGAAGAAAAACCGGCTGAAACAATACCTGTTTCGGTACCAGAAGATCAGTTACCTCATTTCAAATCAGTTGGACATATCGATTTGAATGTAAAACCAAAAGCTGTAGAACCGAAACCGGAAGTTATAGAGAAACCAGTTGAGTCTAAACCTGAAACAACAGAACCAGAGAAAAAAGAAGAAGTTGTTAAGGAAGAGCCTAAAAAAGTGGTTGAAACTCCTGCACCCGAAAAAGTAGTTCAGGTAGAAAAACCGGCAGAAAAAGTGGAAGTAATTATTCCTGAACCGGTAAAAAAAGAAGAACCAAAAGAAGAAAGTAAACCAGTTGAGAAAATAAAGGCTGAAGAAGTAAAACAACCTGTTATTGAAAAGCAGCCAAGAAAAATTGAACTCGAAACTCCTAAAGCTGAAGTTGAAAAAGCTGAACCAGTTATTGAACAAAACAATCAGGAGAAGGAAGATGAAATATTTTCTTTGTCACGCCCAAGTATCGATAAATCTCCTGTAGTTGTTGGAACTATTGATTTGGACTTACTGAATCAGAGTACTCGTCCAAAACCGAAGACAAAAGAGCAGAAAAAGAAAGAACGGGAAGAAAAAAACAACAAATTTGGTGGTGATAAGAAGCAGGGAGATGGCGATAAAAAGAATTTCAAACCTGCCGGTGGTGATTCTACTTCTACGGAAAATCCACACAAGAAAAAGCGTGAACGATTTACCAATCAGAAAGTTGATATTACAAAGGTTCCGCAATTTAATGGTCCTACACAAGGACTTGGTCAACCTAAAAAAGCGGTTCCTAACCAAACAGGGAATAATAATGCAAAACCAAACAGGGACAAAGATCGCGTTAAGAAACCAATAAAAACGGTTGTTAACGAGGAAGATGTTCAAAAACAAATAAAAGAAACACTTGCAAGACTTTCGGGTAATAACAAAAAGAACAAAGGTGCAAAATACCGTCGCGACAAACGTGATACTATAAATGCACGTCAACAGGAAATCGCTCAACGCGAAAAAGACGAAGAAAAAGTAATTAAGCTTACCGAATTCGTTACTGCAAGCGAGTTGGCTGTTATGATGGACGTTTCAGTAAACCAAATTATTGCAACCTGTATGAGCATTGGTTTGATGGTTTCTATCAACCAACGTTTGGATGCTGAAACAATTAATATCGTTGCCGAAGAATTCGGATATACAACCGAGTATGTAAGTGCCGATGTAGTTGAAGCCATTGGAGAAGAGGAACCGGATGCCGAAGAAGATTTGTTGCCAAGAGCACCAATCGTGACAGTGATGGGACACGTTGACCACGGTAAAACTTCGCTCCTCGACTACATTCGTAAAGCAAACGTAATTGCAGGTGAAGCCGGAGGTATTACTCAACATATTGGAGCTTACAATGTAAAACTGGAAAACGGACAACGTATCACATTCCTCGATACTCCGGGTCACGAAGCATTTACTGCTATGCGTGCCCGTGGAGCTAAAGTAACGGATATTGTAATTATTATTGTTGCAGCTGACGATAACGTAATGCCTCAAACCATTGAAGCAATCAATCACGCATCGGCAGCAAATGCTCCGATTATATTTGCAATAAATAAAGTGGACAAACCGGGAGCAAATCCTGAAAAAATAAAAGAAACTCTTGCCAACATGAACTATCTTGTGGAAGATTGGGGTGGAAAATACCAATCGCAGGATATTTCAGCAAAAAAAGGAACTGGTGTTGCCGAGTTGTTGGAAAAAGTATTGCTCGAAGCAGAAATGCTTGAATTACGAGCAAATCCAAACAAACGTGCAGTAGGTTCTATTATTGAATCTTCGCTCGATAAAGGTCGTGGATTTGTTTCTACAGTTTTGATTCAGAACGGAACTCTAAATCAGGGAGACGTGGTTCTGGCAGGAACACATCACGGAAGAGTGAAAGCTATGTTCAACGAACGTAACCAGCGTATCAAAGAAGTTAAGCCAGGTGAACCTGCTCTGATTTTAGGATTAAACGGAGCTCCACAAGCTGGTGATAGCCTGAACGTGATGAGTTCGGAACAGGAAGCACGTGATATCGCCAACAAACGTGAACAGTTACAACGCGAACAAAGCATACGTACCAAGAAACACTTTACGTTGGACGAATTGGGACGAAGAATTGCACTTGGAGATTTCAAAGAATTGAATGTAATTGTGAAAGGGGACGTGGATGGTTCTGTAGAAGCACTTTCCGATTCGTTGTTGAACCTTTCTACCGAAAACATTCAGGTAAATGTAATTCACAAGGCTGTGGGAGCAATTTCTGACTCTGATATTCTTTTGGCAGCCGCGTCAAATGCAATTATTTGTGGATTCCAGGTACGACCAACTTCAACCGCCCGCAAGATGGCCGAAAAAGAAGAAATCGATATCCGCTTGTATTCTATCATTTACGATGCTATAGAAGAAATCAAATCGGCAATGGAAGGTATGTTGTCTCCTGAAATTAAAGAAGAGATTACTGCAACAGTGGAAGTTCGTGACGTCTTTAAGATTACAAAGGTTGGTACGGTTGCCGGCTGTTTGGTTCGCGAAGGAAAAATCAAACGAACCAACAAAGTTCGTGTTATTCGCGATGGTATCGTAGTATTTACCGGTGAACTAGAATCATTAAAACGATTCAAAGAAGATGTAAAAGAAGTGGGTACCAACTACGAATGTGGTTTGAATATCAAAGGATACAACGATATTAAAGTTGGTGATATGGTAGAAAGCTTCGAAGAAACAGAAATAAAGAAAACGTTGTAAGAAACGAAATCATACAAAAACGAAAGAGTCCGGTTTAATTAATCGGACTCTTTCGTTTTTATTCTCCTAATCTCTTTAATAATAATTCTACTCCTTTTTCGACATCTTGCGTTTCGTTCAAAGCTTTTATGAAAGCCGAGCCAATAATGGCTCCTGAAGAATATTCATTTACTGTATCAAGTGTCGCTTTATTAGAAATTCCAAAGCCAATCAGACGAGGATTTTTCAGATTCATCGAGTTGATTCGATTGAAATAATCCACTTTGCTATCGAATGAATTCTGAGTTCCGGTAACTGCTGCCGATGATACCATATAAATAAATCCATTGGTATGGCTATCAATTTCGCGAATACGTTCATCCGAAGTTTCCGGTGTAATCAGGAAGATAAATTCCAAACCATACTTTTCGGCTATGGCTTTGTATTGATTCAAATAATCTGACATTGGCAGATCGGGAATAATCATCGCATCCACTCCCACCCGACTACATTCGGCACAAAAAGCATCGAAACCAAATTGCATAATTGGGTTCAAATATCCCATCATTACCAGCGGAATGTGAACAGTTTCACGAACCGGCGTAAGCTGCTCGAACAATTTACGAATACTCATACCATTTTTCAAAGCCTGCTGACTGCTATTCTGAATAACAATCCCATCAGCTAAAGGATCAGAAAACGGGACTCCCACTTCGACTAAATCCACTCCCTTTGCCTGAAGACACTCAAGTGTTGGCAATGTATCTTCCAGTTTTGGAAAACCTGCCGTAAAATACACCGACAAGATATTTTTATTTTTACGTTCGAATAATTGATTGATTCTGTTCATTTTAATATTTCTTGACGACGGACAACAGACAACTGTCGACAGTCAATTATTTTTTTTTCAATAAATAACGCCTCAAGGCAAATAACTATACTTTTAATTGCTTTAGAAAACCCTCCAACAACTCCACATTCTTTAATCCGGGGCTGATTTCAAATTTGCTATTGAGGTCAATCCCTGCAAATTTTGGATGTTTTATTTTCGAGATAGCTTCGACATCGTCTGCCGCAATTCCTCCACTTAATAAAAATGGAGTTTCGCCCTGATATTCATCCAGTATTGTCCAGTCAAATTTCACTCCCGAACCGCCAAAAGCATCAGTTTTTGTATCAAACAGGAAATAATCGCAAACTCCTTCGTAATTTCCTGTTACTTTAAAATTATAGGCTTCAGCAATAGGAAATGCTTTCAAAACCAATAATCCAGTGTCTTTTAATTGCTTGCAAATTTCTGCATTTTCAGAACCATGCAATTGAACTCCATCTAATTTATACTTATAAACCAACGTCAGAATTCTTTGTAAATCTTCATTGACAAAAACACCAATCTTTTTAATATTCTGAGGCAGAGAACTCAATGTTTCCACATCAAGCGGCTCAGCATATCGTGGCGATTTGGGATAAAATATAAATCCCATCAGATTCGGCTTTAATTCAGCAATTGCCTTTATATTTTCCGGGACTTTCATCCCACAAATTTTTATTTTCATGCTTTATGTGTTATTTATTTCATGTTATTTAGCATTGCCGTTATTAATAGTTATTGATTGTTCTCTTCTCTAACAACGAATAACAACCGAAGGGAAAGTAACAATCAATAACGCATAGCAAATAACTACTTTAGGGCATCTATAAATCGTACCAATGCTTCATCCGGTTTTTCTTCCTTCATAAAGTTCTCGCCCATCAGGAAACCACGATAACCAACCTTACGAAGTTCTTTAACGGTTTCAGTTTTCGAAATACCACTTTCGCTCACTTTTACAAATTGATCAGGAATCAATGCTGCTAAATCAAATGAAGTTTGTATGCTTTGCTCAAAGGTTTTCAAATTGCGGTTGTTCACGCCCAACATATCCACAGAGTCATTGGCATGACCGAGTTCGTCGGCATTATGAATTTCTAACAAAACTTCCAAACCTAAATCGTGAGCTTTACGTGCTAACTCTAACGTTTTTTCAACTGTAAGCGCAGCAGCAATTAAAAGAACCACATCGGCTCCCATCGCTTTCGCTTCAAAAAGCTGATATTCGTCAATCACAAAATCTTTGCGCAAAATCGGGCAAGTCACCTGTGGGCGAGCAGCCATCAAATCCTGAGGTGTGCCACCAAAATACGAAAAGTCAGTCAGGATAGAAATTCCGGATGCTCCTGCGTTACTGTAACCTGCTGTCACATTCACAACATCAGCATGTTCGTGAATCCAACCCAATGAAGGCGATTTACGTTTAAACTCCGAAATAATGCCCGACTCTGAAGTCAACAAATTTTGTTTCAGAGATAAACATTTTCGGTCAAAATCCAGAGACTTCTCTAAATCGGCAATCGAAGTACTTAATTTACGATTCGCTACTTCAATTTGTTTGTCCGCAATTATCTTATCTAAAATTGTCATTACTTTATGTTATTCTGCTGCACCGTTAGTTACTTCGTGTTATTCGGCTACGCCGTTATTTGTGCTATGCACGTTATTTTCGATTAATACCATCAATAATGCCCGAAAGGCAAATAACTTAATAACGCGAAGCAAATAACAACTAATAACGTACAGCATTATTTATAAACTTCTAAAAACTTCACAAAAGCGTCTTTTGCATGGCCACCCTCAAGCGAATGTTCTGCTTCGGCAATACATTGTTCCAATGGCTTCATGGGAGTTCGGGTTTGTATAGCAAACGCAGAATTTACCACCACCGCATTGCGTTGAGCTTCGGTAGCTTTATTTTCCAATACATTCATAAAGATTTTCGCAGCATCATCCACCGACTCTCCACCCCAAAGCTCCTTTTGTTCAAGACGCTTAAAACCTATACTCTCAGGTGTGTATACGAATTCACCCATATTACTTTGTACTTTAAACGTATCCGTCAACGACACTTCATCATATCCGTCCAAAGAATGCACAACACTAAATTGCACTCCCAGATTTTGATAGATATAATTGTACATACGCATCATTTTCAGGTTATAAACTCCCAAGCATTGGTATTGTGGACGCGCCGGACTAATCAGTGGACCTAATACATTAAAAAATGTACGAACTCCAAGATTTTTACGAACCGGAGCTACGTTTTTCATGGCCGGATTAAACAAAGGCGCATGCAAATAAGCGAATCCTGCTTCGTCCAAAGCTTTCTTTATTGTATCTACATTCGTTGTGAATTTTGCACCAAAATACTCTAAAACATTTGATGCTCCACTGACAGATGTTGCTCCGTAGTTACCGTGTTTAGCCACTTTATAACCGGCTCCCGCCACAGTAAAACAACTACAAGTAGAAATATTGAAAGTATTTTTGCCATCACCACCAGTTCCTACAATGTCAAGTGCATCAAATTCAGATAAATCCATCGGCAAAGCAAGTTCGAGCAATGCATTTCTGAATCCAATAACTTCTTCAAGTTCAATACTTCGCATCAAAAACACTGTAATAAATGCAGCAATCTGCGAATCATTATATTTTCCTGCAGCGATATTTGTCATGACTTCAGCAGCTTCTTCACGAGTAAGCGACTGATGTTCAAATAATCTGTAAAGTATTTGTTTCATATTTTATCTGTAAACGGTAAGCAGCAATTCAATCACCTTTGCTAACCAATTAACCAATCAACTAATTATCTCTAAATTATGCTTCCAACCAGTTTTTTAGCATTATTTCTCCCTTGGGTGTTAACACCGATTCCGGATGAAATTGCACGCCACGCACATCATAGGTTTTGTGTGCTAAGGCCATAATCATTCCTTCATCATCTACGGCTGTTATTTTCAAACAATCCGGTAAAGTTGTTTTTTCAGCAGCCCAGGAATGGTAGCGTCCCACTTCGAGTTTTTTATCCAAACCGTTGAACAGCACATCGTCTTCAATCACATCCACCACCGAACAAATTCCGTGATGAACTTCAGAAAGATTAATCAGTGTGCCACCAAATGCTTCTGCAATGGCTTGCTCACCCAAACAAACTCCTAAAATAGGTTTTGAAGGTGCATAAGTTTTAATTACATCGAGTAAAATACCCGATTCAGAAGGCACACCCGGTCCCGGCGAAAGAATAATCTTATCGAAACGGGCAATTTCTTCCAATGCTATCTGGTCGTTGCGATGCACTTCAACGTCGGTATAACCCAACTTTTTCACGGCATGCACCAGATTATATGTAAATGAATCGTAATTGTCGAAAACTAATATTTTCATAAGTTTCTAAGTCTAATGTCTGAGGTCAAAAGTCTCAAGACTTTCGTCAAACGAATAAATTTTTAATTATTAATTATCAATTGTCAACTAATCATTTTCCTGAAGCCACTTCCACAGCACGTTTCAGAGCAGCCAGTTTATTGTTGACTTCCTGCAATTCGCTTTCTTCACTGGATTTGGCAACCACTCCTGCACCAGCCTGATAATAAAGTGTATTGTTTTTGCTTACAAACGAACGAATCGTAATAGCCTGATTCATACTTCCGTCGAAACCAATATAACCTAAACAACCACCGTAAGGACCACGGTCGTGTGGTTCAATGCTATCAATCAATTGCATCGCTTTGATTTTCGGAGCTCCGGAAAGTGTTCCGGCAGGGAAAGTATCAGCAAAAAGTTTGATAATTTTCGTATCAGGACGAAGCTTGCCACTTACACTCGACACCAAATGCAGCACATGAGAATAATACTGAACTTCGCGGAAAACATCAACCACAACGGTATCAGTATTGCGACTCAAGTCGTTACGAGCCAAGTCAACCAACATCACATGTTCGGCATTTTCCTTTTTATCTGTGCTCAACTTTTCAGCCAGCTCAGCATCTTTTTCGTCATTACCTGTGCGACGGAAAGTACCTGCGATTGGTTTGATATAAGCTTTCTCCTTTTTAGCATCTACCACAAGGTGAGCTTCCGGTGAAGAACCAAAAATGCGGAAATCTCCAAAATTAAAATAAAACAAATAAGGAGATGGATTCACCGAACGTAAAGTGCGATAGAGTTTAAAATCATCTCCTTTGTATTGTTGATAAAATCGACGTGAAAGTACAATTTGGAACACATTTCCTTTGTAGCATTCTTCTTTTCCACGGGTTACCATTTTTCGGTAATCCTCGTCAGAAATATCCGATTTTTCTTCGCCAACAGCTTCAAAATCGTAGGTTGCATAATTGTTATTGTTCAGAATTTCTTCAATCGAATCAATTTTTGAAGTTTCACCTTCCAACAAATTCTCAATAATTGTCAATTCATTATTGAAATGATTGATAGCAATTAGATATTTGAATAATACATAATGTAATCCGGGCATACTTCCCGGCACAGTTTCGCGAGCTGCAAGCTTTACATCTTCGAAATACTGAACTGACTCATATGAAGAATAACCAAAAAGTCCATTAATTCCAACAGGATTGTCGTTTTTGATGATATCTACCGATTTCAGAAAAACATCAAAGCGTTCTGCAACGGTCAGTTTATCTGTTACCTGAGTTTCTATTTTTGTTCCATCAGGATATTCTTCTTTTATCAAAAACTGATTTACCGAAATTCCACCAATTGGACAAAATCCAATATACGAATAACTATTTTCAACTCCATGATAATCGGAACTTTCCAACAAAACAGAGTTTGTATATAAATCACGAATTTTTAAATATATGCCAACCGGAGTTTGAAGGTCGGCCAGCATTTTTTTTGAATTAACTATTAATCTCATAAAACCCCTCCCAACCTCCCCAAAAGGGAGGAAAATTAATTACTATTTTTTATTTTTTACAAAGCAATTCACAATAGACTTCACTTTTAAGTCCCCCTTCGGGGAATTTAGGGTCATCATTTAAAATGCTTTATATAAGTATCCATATCTTTATCTCCACGTCCTGAAACTGTCAATACCACAATATCTTCAGGCTTGAAGTTCTCTTTTTCTTTCTTGAGCAATGCTAATGCATGGGCTGATTCAATGGCAGGAATAATTCCTTCAAGACGAGTCAACTCGAAAGCAGCTTCCAGCGCTTCGTCATCATTTATCGGTAAAACCTTTGTTCTGCCCATTTTTGCAAAAAAAGCATGTGCAGGACCAATTCCCGGATAATCCAAACCTGCTGAAATTGAATAAGGTTCGATAATCTGACCGTCTTCGTCCTGAATCAACAATGTTTTCGCACCATGTATAATTCCGGTTGTACCTAACGTAATGGTTGCTGCAGTTTCACCAGTATCAACTCCTAGTCCTCCTGCTTCGGCAGAAACGATTTGAACTCGCTCATCATTCAGATAGTAATAATATGTTCCCATTGCATTACTTCCTCCACCAACACAAGCCATCAGATAATCGGGATAATCGCGGCCAACCTGCTCTTCGAGTTGCCATTTGATCTCCTCACTGATAACCGATTGAAAATATCCAACCATATCAGGGTATGGATGTGCACCAACCGTAGAACCTACAATATAAAAAGAATCAGGGTTAGAGCACCAATAACGGAATGCCTCGTTGGTAGCGTCTTTCAACGTCATGTTTCCACTTGTTACCGCTTCAACTGTAGCACCCAACATGCGCATTTTCTGCACATTCAAGAACTGACGTTCCACATCGGTTTTGCCCATAAACACAATACATTCAAGTCCCATCAGTGCACAAGCTGTTGCTGTAGCCACACCGTGTTGTCCGGCTCCTGTTTCTGCGATAATACGGGTTTTACCCATACGTTTTGCCAACAGAATTTGGCCTAGTGAATTATTGATTTTGTGAGCACCTGTGTGATTCAGGTCTTCCCTTTTCAGGTAAATGTTGGTACCGTAAGCTGCCGATAATCGTTTCGCAAAATACAAAGGTGAAGGTCGACCAACATAGTTTTTCAACAGTTCGTAATACTCTGCTTTGAAAGTCGGGTCATCTTTCACTGCATAAAATGCTTCTTTCAATCTTTCAAAAGAACCGTGCAAAATTTCGGGAATATAAGCTCCTCCAAATTCGCCGTAATATCCGTTCTCGTCAACCTGATAGCTCATTTTCTTGTTATTTTAGTTAGTTGCCTTTCGGCGTTAATTACTTCGTGTTACTTGCCCTTCGGGCGTTATTATTATTTTTTTGTTCGTTGCTTTGCAATAAAATATATTTCTAGATATATTGATATAAACTAAATAGCTCTAACTATTCTCTATTACGCCCGAAGGGCAAATAACTACCAATTAACACAAAAGCAAATAACAAAAAAAAGGCTTATCGTGAGTTCCGACAAGCCTTTTCGTATATTTTTTATTTAACTGTATACATAGGTGCAACCTCTCACGAACGATTGTTACGTAAGCGCCACCACCAAAATTTGTTTACAGTTAAAATTGAATTCATTTCGTTTTATTTTTAATTCGAATGCAAAGATGATAAATTATTTTTATTTGAACAAGAAAAATATCATTTTTTTGAATGCAGCTTATTTTTTAGTACAATATGATTAAATATTTTTACCATTTGGGATTGGCATGAACATTAGAAAATATAAATTATTCATCATTTTTTTGTACTTTTGCAGCAATTTGTATAAAAATAGATTATGAGCTTAGAACTTAGCGAACAAGAACAGTTCAGACGCCAAAGTTTGGACGAATTACGAAATCTCGGCATAGATCCCTACCCTGCCGCACTGTATCCAACAAATGCATTTTCTACCGATATAAAAGCTGAATTTAAAGATGACGAAAGCGGAAAACCTGTTTGCATAGCAGGACGTATTATGAGCCGCCGTATTATGGGAAAAGCTTCATTTTTAGAACTTCAGGATTCAAAAGGACGTATTCAGGTATATGTAAGCCGTGATGATATCAACACGGAAGCACAACCTGAAATGTACAATACTGTTTTCAAAAAATTGCTGGATATTGGCGATTTTATTGGAATTAAAGGTTTTATTTTCCGCACACAAATGGGCGAAATTAGTGTTCACGCACAAGAACTTACCGTTCTGTCAAAAGCGTTGCGCCCGTTGCCAATTGTAAAATATAAAGATGGCGTTGCTTTCGATGCTTTCGAAGATCCTGAACAACGTTACCGTCAACGCTATGTAGATTTAGTGGTAAATGATGGCGTAAAAGATATTTTCCTGAAACGCACCAAAGTATACCAATCGATGCGTGATTATTTCAACGCGGAAGGTTATATCGAAGTGGAAACACCTATTTTGCAATCTATTCCGGGTGGAGCTTCGGCGCGTCCATTCATTACACATCACAACGCATTGGACATTCCATTGTATTTACGCGTTGCTGACGAATTATATCTGAAACGTCTGATCGTAGGTGGTTTCGAGGGTGTTTACGAGTTTTCGAAAAACTTCCGTAACGAAGGAATGGATCGTACACACAATCCGGAATTTACCGCCATGGAAATATATGTAGCCTACAAAGACTACAACTGGATGATGGACTTCACCGAAAAAATGATCGAAAAAATCTGTTTTGACGTAAACGGAACAAACGAGATTAAAGTCGGCGACAAAACCATTAGTTTTAAAACTCCGTTCAAACGAATCAGTATGATCGATGCCATAAAAGAACATACAGGTATCGATATTAACGGAATGGACGAAGTACAACTTCGCGAAGTTTGCAAGCAACTGCATATCGAAGCTGATGAAACCATGGGTAAAGGCAAACTTATCGACGAAATTTTCGGTGAGAAATGTGAAGGAAACTACATTCAACCAACATTTATCACCGATTATCCACGCGAAATGTCGCCATTATGTAAACGTCATCGCGACAATCCTGAATTGACCGAACGTTTCGAATTGATGGTGAACGGAAAAGAACTTGCAAACGCATACTCTGAGTTGAACGATCCGATCGATCAGCTTGGACGCTTCCAGGAACAGTTGAAACTCAGTGAAAAAGGGGACGACGAAGCTATGTTTATCGACATGGATTTTGTGCGTTCGCTGGAATACGGAATGCCTCCCACCTCAGGTATGGGAATTGGAATGGACAGATTGGTGATGTTAATGACAGGTCAGCAGGCTATTCAGGAAGTACTTTTCTTCCCTCAAATGAAACCGGAAAAAGTGGCTAAAAAAGATGGACCAGAGAAATTTATGGAACTTGGAATACCAGAAGCATGGGTTTCTGTGGTTCAAAAGGCAGGTATTACAATGGTTGCAGATTTAAAGGGACTAAATCCTAATAAATTCCATCAGGACATTTGCGGATTGAACAAGAAACTCAAATTAGAACTAACCAATCCTTCGAAAGAAGACGTTGCAAGTTGGATTGAAAAGAGCGAAAAATGAACGATAAAAAAAGAATAGGAGTTATTGGAGGAGGCAGTTGGGCAACCGCTATATCAAAAATAGCGCTGACCAATTCCGACGAAATCAATTGGTACATGCGTCGTCAGGAGCAGATCGATGAATTTGTCCGCTCTTCTAAAAATCCATCGTACCTTACCGGCGTTAAATTTGACACCGACCGTATTCGTTTTACCAGCGACATAAACAAGTTGGTGAGAACATCGGATATTCTGATTTTTGCCACTCCTTCGCCTTTTTTAAAACAACATTTAAAAAAGCTCAGACGCAAGCTGGATAATAAAATCATTGTTTCCGCCATCAAAGGAATTGTTCCGGACGAAAACATGATTATTTCCGATTATTTTGAAGATATTTACGGAGTTCCGAAGGATAATATTGCCGTTCTTGCAGGACCATGTCATGCAGAAGAAGTAGCTTTAGAACGCTTATCATACCTTACGTTTGGTTGCAGTTCTCGTGAAAAAGCCCGAATGTTAGCTCAACGCTTTGCTACCAGCTATATAAAAACGTCCATCAGCGATGATATTCTGGGGATTGAATATTCATCCGTAATGAAGAATATTTATTCTATTGCAGCCGGTATTTGTCATGGGCTAAAATATGGCGACAACTTTCAGGCTGTGTTACTTTCAAATGCCATTCAGGAAATGAACCGTTTTTGCAATGCAACTAATCCGTTGCATCGTGACATCAACGAATCAGCCTACTTGGGAGACTTGTTGGTGACGGCTTATTCAAAATTCAGTCGTAATCGTCTTTTTGGAACCATGATCGGGAAAGGTTATTCCGTAAAAACGGCTCAGCTCGAAATGGAAATGATTGCCGAAGGGTATTACGCCACCAAATGTATTCACGAAATAAATGAAAAATATCAGGTGAGCATGCCGATTGTGGACGCTGTATATGAGATTTTGTACAACCGCTGTTCACCGATAATGGAGATTCGAAAGCTTACAGAGAAACTCAAGTAATTGATAGCCCTCTAAATCGCCCGTTAGGGGACTTTATAGAATATAAAATATATGTATAAATTATCAATATAAATCATTAAAATTATGCCTCAAAGTCCCCTAACAGGGAATTTAGGGAGCTTTTTTATTTTATGAAAAATATTAAATTATCTATCGACAAAGCATTCGGATTTGTCTCTGCTGAAAAAGTAGCCGGGTACAAAGCTGAAGTTGAAGCTGCAAATGCCGCCCTACACAATGGAACGGGAAAAGGAAGTGATTTTTTGGGTTGGTTGAATTTGCCGTCATCTATTGATGAAGCACACTTAAGCGACTTGGAAGCTACAGCTAAATTGCTCCGCGAAAAATGCGAAGTAGTAGTTGTTATCGGAATCGGAGGAAGCTATTTAGGTGCAAAAGCTGTTATCGACGCTCTTTCAAACAGTTTCGACTGGTTGATTACCGATCGCAAATCGCCTGTTGTAGTTTATGCAGGACAAAATATCGGTGAAGATTACCTTTACGAATTGCAGGAACTTTTGAAAAACAAAAAATTTGGTATCATTTCCATTTCAAAATCGGGAACTACTACCGAACCTGCGTTGGCTTTCCGTTTATTAAAAACTCAACTTGAAGAGCAACAAGGTAAAGAAGCAGCAAAAGAACTGATCGTAGCAGTTACCGACAAAGCCCGTGGTGCTTTGCGTACACTTGCAACACAGGAAGGCTACAAAACTTACGTTATCGAAGATAATATCGGAGGACGTTATTCTGTTCTTTCTCCTGTTGGATTACTTCCAATCGCGGTTGCAGGTTTTGATATTCGTCAGTTCGTGTGCGGAGCCGTAAGCATGGAAACTCAATGCGGACTTAGCACTTCATACGAAGAAAACGTTGCCGGACAATACGCTGCCGTAAGAAACGAGCTTTACAAAAACGGTAAAAAAATCGAAATTCTGGTAAACTTCCACCCTAAATTACACTTCATTGGAGAATGGTGGAAACAGCTTTACGGCGAAAGTGAAGGAAAAGACAATTTAGGCATTTATCCTGCTTCAGTTGATTTAACTACCGATTTACACTCAATGGGACAATGGATTCAGGAAGGTGAACGTACTATTTTTGAAACCGTAATTTCGGTAAACGAACCTAACTTCACTAAAATTTTCCCTAACGACAAAGACAATCTGGATGGATTGAACTTCCTTGCCGGAAAACGCGTAGACGAAGTAAACAAAATGGCCGAATTAGGAACTATGATTGCTCATATCGACGGTGGTGTTCCAAATTTGAAAATTGAATTACCAAAACTGAACGAATTCTATCTGGGTCAATTGCTTTATTTCTTCGAAAAAGCCTGCGGTATCAGCGGTTATTTGTTAGGAGTTAATCCATTTGACCAACCGGGAGTTGAGGCATACAAGAAAAACATGTTTGCTTTATTGGAAAAACCAGGCTACGAAGCCGAAACAAAAGCCATTAAAGCAAGATTATAATTAACCTTAATTTTTTGTTGACTTTCCTATAAGCCGCTGACAAGCCTGTTAGCGGCTTATTTCTTTTATAATTTCTACAAAAAATAAAGCGTTAATTTATTTGACATTTCCAGATATAAATCAATCATCGGTTCACTTTCTCAATTCAGTTATTTTTTGTAATTTTGCACCCCTGAATTAGTTACTTGTGAATTGATTAATCATGTTAATCGATTCAATTATTGTATATTCCCAATGAAAAAATTTAAAGAATATTCCGGACTTAATCTTTCCGACGTAAACAAAGACCTGTTGAAACGCTGGAATGAGCTTGATGTATTTCACAAAAGTATAGCTACCCGCGAAGGAAAACCAACTTTCGTTTTTTACGAAGGACCTCCTTCCGCTAATGGATTACCGGGAATTCATCACGTAATGGCACGTACAATTAAGGATATTTTCTGTCGCTACAAAACCATGCAGGGCTTTCAGGTAAAACGTAAAGCAGGCTGGGATACTCACGGACTTCCGGTAGAATTGGGCGTGGAAAAATCATTGGGCATAACCAAAGAAGATATTGGAAAAAAAATATCGGTAGATGATTATAATGCCGCTTGTCGTCAGGATGTAATGAAATACACCAAAGAATGGGAAGATCTGACGACCAAAATGGGATATTGGGTAGATATGAACGATCCGTATATCACCTACGACAATCGCTATATCGAAACTTTGTGGTGGTTGCTGAAACAGCTTTACAATAAAGGTTTGCTTTATAAAGGTTACACCATTCAACCATATTCACCGGCTGCAGGAACTGGGTTATCTACTCACGAGTTGAATCAACCGGGCTGTTATCGCGATGTAAAAGACACCACTTGTGTGGCTCAGTTCAAACTGAAAAACGAAGAAAATACTTATTTCCTCGCATGGACAACCACACCTTGGACATTGCCTTCGAACACAGCACTTTGTGTTGGACCAAACATTGATTACTTAAAAGTAAAATCGGCGAATCCATATACTAAACAGGAATGTGAGCTTATTCTTGCAGAGAATTTGCTTAGTTCTGTATTGGGCAAAAACGAATATGAAGTTATAGCAAAATATAAAGGTTCTGACCTTGCCGGAATAGAATATGAGCAATTGATTCCGTGGGTAAATCCTGGTGATAATGCGTTCAGAGTTATCACAGGTGACTTTGTAACCACCGAAGACGGTACCGGAATTGTTCACATCGCTCCTACTTTCGGAGCTGACGACGACCGTGTAGCGAAACAAAACGGCATTCCTCCAATGTTGCTGATCGACAAGGATGGAAACCGTCAACCTATGGTGGATAGAAGCGGAAAATTCTTCAAACTTGAAGATTTAAGTGCTGATTTTGTTGCTTCCAATGTGAATGCCGAATTATATGGTGAATATGCCGGACGTTATGTAAAAAATGCTTACGAAACATCCCCAAGTCCAACAGCAACAGGAGATACAGCCGATGTAACAACATTAGACATTGATCTTTGTGTGATGTTAAAACAACAAGGATTGGCCTATAAAATAGAAAAACACGTCCACAATTATCCTCACTGTTGGCGTACCGATAAACCGGTACTTTATTATCCATTGGATAGCTGGTTTATCAAAACAACCGCCTGCCGCGAAGAGATGATGACATTGAACGACACCATTAACTGGAAACCTGCTTCCACAGGAACCGGACGTTTCGGTAAATGGTTGGAGAATTTGCAGGACTGGAATTTGAGTCGTAGCCGTTATTGGGGAACGCCTCTGCCTATCTGGCGTACCGAAGACGGAGTTGAAGAAATTTGTATTGGTTCGGTAGAAGAATTGTTTGCTGAAATTGAAAAATCGATTGCAGCAGGATTTATGACTGAAAATCCTTACAAAAACTTCAAAGTTGGCGAATACACTGCTGATAATTATGCCGTTAAAAACATAGATTTGCACCGTCCTTATGTAGATGGAATCGTGCTTGTTTCAGCCACAGGTAAACCAATGAAACGCGAATTGGATTTGATCGACGTTTGGTTCGATTCAGGTGCAATGCCTTATGCACAATTGCATTATCCATTCGAAAATCAGGATTTGGTGGAAAGCGGTTCGTTCTTCCCTGCCGATTTCATTTCGGAAGGAGTAGACCAAACCCGCGGTTGGTTCTTTACCTTGCATGCTATCAGCACCATGGTTCGTGGATCTGTGGCATTCAAAAGCGTTATTTCCAACGGATTGGTTCTAGATAAAAACGGAAACAAAATGTCGAAACGATTGGGCAATGGTGTTGATCCATTCTCGGCAATTGAGAAATATGGTTCCGACCCGCTTCGCTGGTACATGATGACCAATGCTTCGCCATGGGATAATTTGAAATTCGACATAGAAGGTGTGGAAGAAGTGCGTCGTAAATTCTTCGGAACACTTTACAACACCTATTCGTTCTTTTCGCTTTATGCTAATGTAGACAAATTTACTTATGCTGAAGCCGAAATTCCAATGGAAAATCGTCCGGAAATTGATCGCTGGATCATTTCACTGTTGAATACCTTGGTAAAAGACGTTACAGAATATTACGAAACATACGAACCAACACGTGCCGGACGCGCTATTTCCGATTTTGTT
>QKGU01000005.1 GCA_003250325.1 Paludibacter sp. | reverse complement strand
GTGTTAACTTCTGTGAAAATCATACTTTATAAATTAGTGGTATAATCTATAAAGATACTGATTTTCATGGAGTTAACCAAATTTTAAAACAAGATAATTAATTGATTTTCAATAATTTAACTATAAATATAACACACTATTGTTTGTTAGTGAAATAAAAAAACATATTGAATCTATTTTAAATGCTCAAAACTTTTGAATTAATTTAATTGTAGAAGACATCGGTCTTCCTGCATTTTTTAACAACCAATTTGACCTATAAGCCAAATTTTACAATAATCAAATCTCTTTTTTTGCCTGACTTACTTGGAAATTACACATAAGCAAAAACCTATCAGCAAATTTATCACTATTGCATAAATATCTTCCTTTGTCCTTCCATCACAGCTTCATTATAAATCTGAATAAGTGGAACGCCTGTTTCTGAAGCTATTCTGCTACAATCTTCATATTCAGGCGAAAATTTAATTATTTCTCCGTTTTTTGATGCTATTTTAATGGTTATTTCGCCATATTTGGTAGAAATTTTCTCCAATCTGCGATCCAATTCGGCACGTTCTACCTTGTATTTTCGAATGCCTAGAGTACTGGTTTCTGTAAACAATAAGGATTCAATTTGCTCTGCGTTTTTCTCTTTGCATAAAACACTAAGAATATTGGCCGGACGGTTTTTTTTCATCACAATGGCTGTTGTAAAAACGTCCAAGGCTCCATTATCAAGAAGTTTTGGAAACAAATAGGAATAAATTTCCGGATTCATATTATCAATATTTGTTTCTAGCATGATTAGTGAGTCAGTACTTTTTTTTTTAGCTATCATGACCCGAAGTACATTGGGTGTTTCCATATCACGTTTACCCAAACCATAACCAATTTTTTCAACAATAAACTCAGGTGCGCTTCCATACCCGCTACAAAGTGCTTTCAAAATAGCAGCACCGGTAGGCGTGGTAAGTTCCTTTTTTGCATTTTTACTATAAACAGGCATGCCAGTTAATATTTCCAGCGTAGCGGGAGCGGGAACCGGGAAAATTCCATGTTCGCAATGTACAAAACCACTCCCAAGGTTGATTTCAGAACACTGAATTTCATCCACTTTAAGCATTTCCACACATATGGCTGCACCGATTATATCTACAATCGAATCTACTGCACCAACTTCATGAAAATGGACGTCATCAATCGTTTTTGCATGTATTTTTGCTTCAGCTTCGGCAACAATCAGGAAAATTTTTTTACTGGTTTCTTTTACAAATTCGCTGAGGTTGCTGTTGTCAATTATTTTGTAAATGTCCGATAAGTTGCGCGAGTGAGCATGTACATGTGGTTCTTCGTTGTGCAAATGTTTGTGCTCATGCTCTTCGTGCTTGTGTTCATGTTTATGATCATGTTTATGCTCATGGCTGTCGTGATGATGGTCATGTTGATGACCGTGATCGTGTTGATGACTGTGTTGCTGAACATCAGAATGAAGATGAACCGTGAAATCAGTTCCGGAGACTCCTTTTTTCAATCCTTTCTTTATCTCCACTTCATATTCATCCAGTTGTATTTTATTTAATTCAGCTAAAAAAAGTGTTTGGTCAATTCCCAAATCAAGCAAAGCTCCAATTGTCATATCACCGCTAATCCCCGAGAAGCAGTCGAAATATAATATGCGTTTTTCCATTTTTTTTAATATTTTAATCTGTAGATTTTTTAAAATTTATAACTCACACTAAACTGAAAGTTTCGTGGATTTCCGGGTGTGTAACATAAATCTGTAACACTTGAAGTCTCTCCTTTAAGTCTCGTTTCGGTTGCAAACTGAGCCTCATTCCATTCTGAATTTAATAGATTTTCGGCGTTTACGGCAAAGCTAAACTGTTTGTAATTGTATATCAAAGATGCATTTAATAAGGTGTGCCCTGTTGCAACAATAGAATTATCTTCGTTTGCAGGCCTGTCGCTTAAATGCCTGAACCGAACAGAACCGCTAAATCCTTTTGCTCTGACTACACTTATACCTCCGGATGCAGTAAGTGTTGGAGCCAAAGGTATGTAGTTTTGTCCTGCAGGAAGGTTTAGTATGTTGCCTTTTGCTGCTGAAACATCCAGATCGGCCCAAAGCCATGATAAAATTGATAACCTGGCTTCTGCATCAATACCTAATCGTTGAGTAGGGTTGCTGAGTTCCGTAACGCCTCCATCGCCAACATAAACAAATTCTTTGTCGAGAAACAAATACCATCCGGAGAGAGCAACGTGAAGTTTGCTGAACAATCGTGTTTTAATGCCTATTTCCCCTGCTGTGGCTTTTGGTAAAGTGCCAATATTTTTCATGTCCGGTTCCAGATTGTAGTTGTTTAAACGTGAATCAATCTGGCTATCACTCATCCCTTCGTTTCTCCATGCTGCAGAAAGTTCCTTAACCCTTGTACCCAATATGACATCACGCGCATCGTTCGAGTGAAATCCTTGTCCGAAATTCAAAAAAACATCCAGATTTTTAATTGGTGAAATAATAAAGTTTAATTTTGGACTAAATACAGATTGATGAGAAACACCTGTTGCATGAGGCATGCCGTTGTTGATGCTGTCGAGAGTAGAACCTGCTTTATCATCTTTCGAAAATGTGAAAAAATCGTGCCGCAATCCCCAAACCATTCTTAATAAGGGACTAAAAACAAACTCCTGCTGAAACCAAACATTTAAATTTTGTTCATCTACTATATCGCTCGTAAAATTATTCATCCTTATTCGATTAGGACTGTGCCACAGTTGAACATCAATCTGATCGCCTCTGTAGCCACCTCCTATTTTATTAAGTTGATGCAATCCCAACCAAGAAGTTGAAAATTTATAATTTGAATTTATCCCCTGAATGCTTCTGTGTTCGTTTTGTTCAATCATATCTCCATTCACAGAATCATTGAGCAAATACGTAAAGTTAGAATATAACTTAAAATTGTATTGAGTGAAATACGAGTTTATTTCGAAAACACCACCGCTTCCTGTAAGAAAATTATAGTATACATTAATATTTTTGCGGTTTGTTACGCCACCTTCAAGATTATCTATTCCTCCAAATCGACTAATAATCCCTTGTTTTATTGCTCTGTCGGGCAACTGTCCGGAAGCATTCCACCCTGTTGAGAAGCCACCTGCCGACATGGTCAGTTTGCTGTTTGGAGTTAATTGAAAGAAGTATTTTCCAAAAATATTCATTCTTTCATATTTTTCAGGACTTAAAAACGGACCATCAGAATGATGATATTGCATGGCAATATATCCGTTTTGCTGAACCCCTCCATTTTCGGGCTGAAACATAAAAGTGTATTTTTGGGTATTAAACTGACCTGCTTCTATCTTTATTAAATTATTTTCCAGAAAATCTTTCGTTTTAAAATTTACTGCCCCTGCCGTGTAAAAATCACCAATATTGGCCAAATACGGACCTTTATTTACATCCATTTCTTCAACTGTTTCCGAGATAAGAAAATGCAAATCGGCATAACCCTGACCATGTGCGTGTGTTGGCATATTTACCGGCATACCATCTACATTAATCGAAACATCTGTTCCGTGATCGCAGTCAAAACCACGAAGAAAAATCTGCTCAGCTTTTCCGCCGCCCTGATGTTGAGCAATAAATAAACCGGGTGCCATAAGCAACATGTCCTGTGAAGTCCGAAATGGTTTCAGTTGCATATCTATTGCCCGTATTTCTTTTGACGATGCAGCCGAAATTGGACGCGTCCCTTGAACAGTAAGCTCTTCTAAATCAATTGCAGATTCATTTAACAATACCATTAAAGTGTCTGTGCTATTTTCTGTAACAGTTATGTTATTGCTAATTGTCTGATAACCGGCATAATAAAAAGCCAGCTCATATTTCCCCGTCTGGATGTTTTTAAGCTCAAATTTTCCATTTATATCTGAACTTGTACCAATTAATGACCCCTTAAGTTGAATGTTAACTCCAATTAATGGCATTTTACTTTTTGCATCATACACTAAACCGTACACACTTCCAACATTATGTGCTTGTGCTGTAAACGAAATAAATAAAAATAAACTAAAAATGTATTTTTTCATAAATTAAACAATAGATATGTTTCTTAAAAGCAAAAATTAATAAAACATAAGTCGTTTTCCAATCCTATTTTTCTGTGATTTCTTTCCTCTTTGGGTATTTCCATACGAAAGAGAATAGATGGATTATGATGCTTTATCTGTTTAAATCAATTTGTCGGATAATGGTTGCGGCCATAAACCCTGCGCCAAAACCATTGTCGATATTTACAACAGATATGCCACTGGCACAGCTATTTAACATTGCCAATAACGCGGCCAAACCACCAAAATTTGCCCCGTAACCAATACTCGTAGGAACCGCAATAACAGGTTTATCAGTAAGTCCGCCTACTACGCTGGGCAATGCACCTTCCATGCCGGCTACAGCAATTATAACCTGAACACTATCAAGCCTGTAGCGATTTGCGAGCAAGCGGTGAATACCGGCTACACCTACATCATAAAGTCGCTCAACAGTGCATCCCAATTTTTCGGCTGTAATAACTGCTTCTTCGGCTACCGGAATATCAGACGTGCCACCTGTCACTACCAAAATGCGGGATTTACTTTTTGCAATATCTTTTTGCTGAATAAAAATGGTGCGTGCTTCGGGATAATATTCCATATGTGGATGCATATCTTTAATTGCTTCGTAAACTGATTTCTCAGCTCTGCTTGCCATAATATTTGTGCCTTTTGCCAATAAACGTTCCACAATGCCCCTAATCTGTTCATTTGTTTTGCCCGGACAAAAAATCACTTCCGGATAACCTGTTCGTATTTCGCGGTGATGATCCACATTGGCGTAGCCCAAATCTTCGAAAGGAAGCTGTTTTAGTTGGTCAACTGCTTTCCAAAGTTCCAAACTCCCTTCTTTAACGCTGTTAAGCAATTCATAAATTTGAGATTCTGTCATATATTTATTTTTCAATTACACGATTTAAACTTCCGGTAACATAGCCCTCTAATTCCATACAAACATATTGATATCCATATGTTTTTAACTGTTTCGAAATTTGATCGAGCAAATTACCATCAAACATTTTGGAGCGTTCCTCGGGACTAATCTCAATTCTGGCCATGTTCTCATGACTTCTTACTCTGAATTGCACAAAACCCAATGAACGCAGATAATCTTCCGATTTATCAATTTTCGTCAACTTCTCTATAGTAATTCGCTCGCCATAAGGAATGCGGGAGCCCAAACAAGCCAGTGCCGGTTTATTCCAACTGCGTAAACCTAGTTGGTGCGATAATTCGCGAATGTCACTTTTAGTCAGGCCGGCCATACGAAGCGGACTCATCACTTCCAGTTCGCTCAACGCCTGAAGACCGGGACGATAGTCCGACATGTCATCCATATTTGAACCATCAAAAACCACCTTAACACCTACTTCTTTGGCTTTATCAATGATGGTTCCAAATTCGATTTTTTTGCAGAAATAACATCTGTTTACCGGATTGGCCAAAACCTCGTCTTCTATTTCATCATCGTTAATCATATAGTGTTTAATACCAATTTCTTTTGCCAGCTCCTCGGCATCTTTCATTTCCGATTGCGCATTCATGGGCGAAACAAGTGTAATGGCTATTGAATTTTCTCTCAACACATCGTAAGTTACTTTCGAAAGTAATGCACTGTCTACACCACCCGAAAATGCCACAGCAGCTTTTCCGGTTTCTGAAATTATATTTTTTAGTTTTTCGTATTTATCCTGTAAGTTCATATTCTATTTTTTATATTGTTATTAACCAATCTGTTTGCTTTTTTCTGAAATCCCTGTTT
>QKGU01000249.1 GCA_003250325.1 Paludibacter sp. | reverse complement strand
GCTATTGCACAACGAAATAATTTTACGGTGGTTCCATTGATTGGACCTTCCTCCATTCTTCTTTCCCTTATGGCTTCGGGGTTTAACGGACAAAGTTTCGCTTTTGTGGGTTATCTACCTATTCAGCCTGCGGAGCGTTCTAAAGCATTAAAAAAATTGGAATCAAGGGTGTATTCTGAGAATCAGTCACAGATTTTTATTGAAACGCCTTATCGAAACATGAAAATGCTTGACGAAATTCTTCATTCACTTCAACCGAACACAAAACTTTGCATAGCTGCCGATATCACTCTCGAATCGGAATTTATTAAAACAAAAACCATTAAAGAGTGGAAAAATAATTTACCAGATTTGAATAAACGACCTTGTATATATTTAATTTACAAGTAATTGTTAGAATCGTATTGTTATTTTCTCTTTTTTATTTTTGTCGGTCCAGCTTGGCGAACTTTGAAGAATTGTGATAAATTCCTTTTCCATTTCCTCACATGGAGCTATTTCTACTTTAATTTCAGTTGGTCGGCCGGCATCGTTGATGTAGAAAGAAGCTTTTAATTTTGTATTAAAGGTATTACAAAGTTCTTTATTTCTTTTCTTTTCGTAATATGACTTAAATTCGGTAGTACCAAAACTATTAGAATTACGAGCACTAGTTACAGCACCAGTCATATTAACTTTTTTCTGAACACCATAACCAATCACCACTACTTCATTTAAGGCTACGTTATCCGGTTCAAGTTTAATAATGTTTGAATCAGTATTGGCCGCAAATTCTTTTTTATTATAGCCAATGTAATTAGCAACTAATTTTAAATCTTTAGTTTTATCTTTTGGAACGGTCAATTCATATTTCCCGTTTATATCCGATATCGTTTGAGAATTTGTGCCTTTTAATTGAACGGTTGCCCCAATCATTGGTTGATTATTTTCATCCACAATTATACCGCTGATTTTGTTTTGAAGTGTATTAGAAACGGGTTTTAATGCAGTTGCAGCAGGTGTTGCAGGTGAAGTCACAACTCTTAACTCTGGAATACTCTTATCAACATCTTGTATTTCAACACTAGCAGTGGCTTTGCTGTCTGATGCAATTTCTGCTTGCATTGGAGGTTCATTTGACTCCATTTCGAAAAGCTCTTGATCTGGTTTGCTTGCGCTTTTTTGTTTTGTTTTTATTTGTTTCTTTTTGATGTTCTGTGAGATAATTTTCTCGGGAACTGTTTTAATCGGAGTGCTTTCAACTTTATGCTCTTTTATCGTTGCTGACTTTACAGTGTCTGTTTCTTTTTTCGGAGTTACAACTGCTATTTCCGGAGCCGTTTTGAATTTGTAGTCCAATAATCCTCCAATGCCTAAAACTAAAGCAATTGTAGCTGCAATTCCAATCGTCCATCTACGGAAATAAATCGTTTTATTCTGTTTCTGTTGTTTTTCGTTTATTTTCTTCTCAAGTTCTCGAATTGCTGAAAAATGATCACCATGCACAGCGTCAAATCCTTCTATCGCATCGTTTAGAAATGGATCTTTCATGGCCTCGCGTTCCAATTGGTTCGCATCTTTGCCATGCCGTTTGCCTTTTATGTAATCTGTCAGTTTCACTTTTCTATGATAATTTTAAAACCCGAATGATACAACTTTTTAAATTTCTCTTCCCATTCTGAATAAAACTCTTCACATTATTCAATGTAAACCCTGTTATATCAACAATATCAGCATACGATTTGTCCTCTATATAAAAGAAATTAACGCTGATTCGCTGATTCTCCGGCAGCGATTTCATACAATGAGCCAACGCTGCAATTTCTTCTTCAGTTTGCGGTTTATCAATTAGAGTAAAAAAGTCCTCATTTTCCACAAAAACTTCTTCAATATTAACAAAAGAAGTTTGTTTGCCTTTCCTCAATTTAAGCAAACAGTGATTTTTTGCAACACTATACAACCAGGTGTGGAAGTTTTTGATTTCGTATTTTGCAATTTTAGGCACGATATCTTCAAAAATATCCATAACTGCATCATGAGCTGCATCTGCATTGTTTAGGTACTTCAGACATAAACCGTAAGTAAGAGGTATGTATCGTTTGTATAACTCACCGAAATAAGCAATATCACCATTCAACAGAAAAATCTCCCATAATTTTTCGTTTGACAATTCGGATATTTTGCTCTTGTTATTCAATGAGATAGAGTTTGTGAAAATTTTTATTTCACAAAAGTAGAAAAAATATAACATTCATTTATGGAATTTCAACTCGAAATGTATCTAACTAGTAAAATGAATCAAATTATTTTCTTAACTCTTTAAAATATAAAATTATGAAAGCGACTAAAATGATTTTAATTTGTTGTTTAGCAATCGGGGGCATTTTTATTTCAAATGCACAAAAGCTTCAGGTGTCAGGAAAGGTATTTGATAAAAATACGCATGAAGCATTAGTTGGCGTAAACGTTTGTGAAAAAGGCTCAACTAATGGAATAATTACCAATTTTAATGGTGAATATACTATTGCCACTGAAATTGGGAAAAAGCTTGAATTTAAATTTATTGGATATGAGAAAAATGTAGTTACCGTAAGTAGTGCTAAATTGGATGTGTTTTTGATTGAAGACACAAAAACCTTGGATGAAGTAGTTGTAGTTGGTTATGGTGTTCAAAAAAAAGTTAATTTGACTGGTGCAGTTTCTTCGTTCAAGGGAACCAGTTATAGTCCGCGTGCAGCAGAAGTGAGGTCGACAGATAAGTCTCTTTATTATTACAATCATTATCATGCAGAGCAAGATAATGAAGAATATGGAAAATTTGCTGAAAACAGATTTCTGGGAGCAAAAGAACAACCATTGTCCACTTTTTCGTTGGATGTGGATGCTGCTTCGTACAGCAATATTCGTCGAATGATAAATCTAGGTAAGCAACCAGAAAAAGATGCCGTAAGAATCGAAGAACTCATTAATTATTTCAGTTACAATTATGCACAACCTAATAACGAGCAGCCGGTGAATATTGTTACCGAATCAGCTGTTTGTCCGTGGAATAAAGACCATAAAATTGTAAGAATAGGAGTGAAGGCGAAAGAAATTCCATCCGAAAATCTTCCGGCAACTAATTTCGTTTTTCTATTGGATGTTTCGGGTTCGATGAGTAGCCCTAACAAACTGGATCTCGTGAAATCTTCCATTAAACTCCTAACTAATAATATGCGGGATAAAGACCGCGTGGCGATTGTAGTTTATGCCGGAGCTGCCGGTGTTGTTTTGCCATCTACTTCGGGTTCCGATAAACAAAAAATAATGGATGCGGTAAATAATTTACAGGCAGGTGGTTCAACAGCAGGTGGAGCAGGAATTCAACTGGCTTATAAAATTGCTGAAAAAAACTTTATGCCGAATGGCAATAATCGCATCATCCTTTGTACCGATGGTGATTTTAATGTAGGAGTTTCAAGTAATTCAGAGCTAGAAACATTGATTGAGTCGAAAAGGAAATCAGGAATCTTCCTAACTGTTTTAGGCTATGGAATGGGAAATTATAAAGATAGCAAATTGCAGGTTTTGGCTCAAAAAGGCAATGGAAACCATGCGTATATTGATAATTTACAGGAAGCGAATAAGGTGTTGGTAAATGAATTTGGAAGCACTATGTACACAGTGGCAAAGGACGTAAAAATTCAGGTGGAGTTCAATCCGGCGTTCGTGAATGCTTATCGTTTAATTGGTTACGAAAGCCGGTTGTTGAACAAGGAAGATTTCAATGATGACACAAAAGATGCAGGAGAATTAGGTTCCGGACATACCGTTACGGCTTTGTACGAAATAATTCCCGTAGGAGTGAAGAATACATTTGGTGGTGTGGACGATTTAAAATACCAGAAAAATAACAAAGCAATTGAAACTTCATTTTCAAATGAAAAAAGCACAGAATTACTTACTGTGAAACTTCGCTATAAACTCCCGAAATCAAATAACAGTGAAAAGCTGGAAGTTCCGGTTCTGGCAAAAGATGTAAAATTACAACCTTCTTCCGATTTGAACTTTGTTCTGGCGGTGGCAATGTTTGGTCAATTGCTCCGGGATTCTGATTTTAAAGGAAATGCCAGTTATGAAAAAGTGTTGGCCTACGCTAAGAAAGGGATCGGAGAAGATCAACACGGTTATAGAAAGGAATTTCTAAGATTAGTGGAATCGGTTAATCAATTGACGAATTGATCAAACTAAACTAAACAATAAACCCCTGCAAAATCTTATTTTACAAGGGTTTATTGTGATTCCGACGGGATTCGAACCCATGACCCACGCCTTAGAAGGGCGTTGCTCTATCCAGCTGAGCTACGGAACCAATCAGCCTTAGTTGTTTTCTAAAGCGCTGCAAAAGTAGTTCAAATTTTGCAATGTTGCAACACTTTTGTCAGAAATTGGATAAACGAACACATTATTCGCTGAAAAATAGCTAATTTTGTGGACATAAAAAATTAGGTTTAATTTAATTGAAGTTTGTAAGCGATGAAGGTATTGAAATTCGGCGGAACATCCGTAGGTTCTGTCAAAGGAATTCTGAGTGTGAAAAAGATTGTAGAGGCGGAGAATGAGCCTGTAATTGTTGTAGTATCGGCTCTCTCTGGAATAACCGATCTACTTTACAAAATTGCAAAAATGGCGTCCGAAGGTGATGCTGCTTATTTAACCGAATACGAAAACATGGTGACCCGTCATCTGGAAGTGATTGATGGCGTTATCGACGAAACAAAGAAATCTACCGTTGTTGCTCATATCAATTCTCAATTCACCGATTTATCAAATATCTTCCGTGGAATTTATTTAATCAAAGATATTTCCATTAAAATTACCGACACGATAGTAAGCTATGGCGAATCTATCTCTTCGGTAATTGTGGCGAATGCTATCAATGATGCTGTTCATTTTGATTCACGTACGTTTATTAAGACCGAAAACCAGTTCGATAAACATATTGTGGATTTTGAAAAAACCAATGCGCTGATTCGTGAGAAATTTTCAAATCTGCCAATCGTTTCGGTATGCGGAGGCTTTATTTCTACCGATTGCAATACAAATTATATTACAAATCTTGGACGCGGAGGTTCCGACTATACGGCTGCTATTTTAGCTGCTGCTCTGCATGCCTCCATTCTTGAAATATGGACCGATGTCGACGGATTTATGACTGCCGATCCACGCATTATCAATAACGCTTATGTGATTGAACGTTTGAGCTTTATCGAAGCGATGGAGCTATGTAATTTCGGCGCAAAGGTGATTTATCCACCAACTATTTTCCCTGTATTTCACAAAAATATTCCGGTAGTTATTAAAAATACGTTCAATCCTGAAGCGGAAGGAACTTATATTTCGCGTGAAAAAACGGGCGAGCCATCGAAAGCGATTAAAGGTATTTCTTCTATCAACGACACTTCGCTTATTACCGTGCAAGGACTTGGTATGGTAGGTGTTATCGGGGTTAATTATCGCATTTTTAGGGTGTTGGCTAAAAATGGAATTTCTGTGTTCCTCGTTTCTCAAGCTTCTTCTGAAAATACAACTTCCATCGGTGTTCGTAATGCTGACAGTGCTTTGGCTGTTGAAGTGTTGCGTAAGGAATTTGCTTATGAAATATCGCAGGGTGAAATTAATGATATTTTCTCTGAAGACGATTTGGCTACAGTGGCAATTGTCGGTGATAATATGAAACGCACGCCGGGTATTGCAGGTAAGCTTTTTGGAACATTGGGACGCAATGGTATCAATGTGGTGGCCTGTGCTCAGGGAGCTTCTGAAACTAATATTTCGTTCGTAACTGACAGGAAATCATTACGCAAAGCATTGAATGTTATCCACGATTCATTCTTCCTTTCAGAATATCAGGTTTTGAATAT
>QKGU01000245.1 GCA_003250325.1 Paludibacter sp. | reverse complement strand
CCTTCAGGCAGTTTGGACTCCAAAAACAGAGATGAACTCCATAAACTGCTGTTCGACTTACGCGAAAAATTCGGACTTACAATCGTTATCGTTACACACGATAAAGAACTGGCGGCACTGTCGGATCGGGTGATTGAAATGAAGGACGGAAAAATACTTGAGAATAAGATGTAGTCCCGCCGGGAATCGAACCCGGATCTAGTGTTTAGGAAACACTTGTTCTATCCATTGAACTACAGGACCATTTTTGAGAAGCGGTGCAAAAATACATTTTTAGCAGGACATACACAACCAAAAACTAATTCTAGTTATATAGTTTGTAAATAAAAAACGATGAGCAAAAACAAATTTTTCGTGGTTTGGGAAGGGAAAGAACCCGGTATTTATCGTTCGTGGGAAGAGTGCAAACGTCAGATCCATGGCTATCAGGGTGCAATCTACAAAGGTTTTCCAACGGAAGAAGAAGCGAAAACAGCTATCGCGTCACCGGCATGGGATTACATTGGTAAAAATGCTAAGACAAAACAGCCAACGCAGGATGAAATTTCCAAAGTGGGCAAACCAAACTTCGAAAGCATATCAGTTGATGCAGCTTGCAGTGGCAATCCCGGACTAATGGAATATCGGGGCGTATACACACGAACCGGAGAAGAAATTTTTCATCAAGGACCGTTCAAAGATGGGACAAACAATATCGGTGAATTTCTGGCATTGGTTCACGGACTGGCATTTTTGAAGCAAAAAAACAGTCCACTTCCAATTTATACCGACAGCAAAACGGCTTTGGCATGGGTAAAAGCAAAAAAGACGAAAACTCTTCTCGAAAAAAACGAACAAAACGCCATACTATTCGACCTAATTGAACGCGCAGAAAACTGGTTAAAAGCAAACAACTATTCTACTCAAATCATAAAATGGGAAACTCCTGTTTGGGGTGAAATTCCTGCAGACTTCGGACGAAAATAACTTACTCCAGCATTTTATCAATTAGTTTCGTCATTCTCTGAAACTCATCAACATCATACAATCTTGTCAGCATTACAATTTTGCCGGTTTTATCGACAATCACATTTCGCGTAATTCCTGCGTCGCGTTGTGCATATAAAGCAAATATATCGGCATTTGGATCCAAGCCAATCGGGTAAGTAATCGGAATAGCTTTCGCGAATTTCTTTACCGTTTCGAGCGGTTCATCCCGATCGATAGCCAACAAGGCAAAATTCGGATTGGATTTATGTTTTTGCCAAATATCTTTCTCAATAAAAGGCATTTCTTTACGACAAACACTGCACCAACTGGCCGTAAATTGTAACATCACCACTTTTCCTCTGAAATCGGAAAATTTCACGGTTTTACCATCGGTTAGCTTCAGTCTAAAATCAGGAGCCACATCGCCTGTTTTTACGAGATATGCTCTATCGTCAGGAGTTTGGGATAGAGAATAAATTGCAGTAAAGAGCAGTATTATTGTTAGAATACGTTTTACCATTTCGAAAATGCATTAAAATTATAATTCAAAAAAACCGTTACAAGCATTCTTGCAACGGTTTCTGTTTATTTATTTCGTGTCATTTACATTTCCCATTGTTCGCAAGAATCGATCAGGTCATCAAATGTTTTGATTTTTGCTTTCGCCTGAACTTCTTCAATTTGTTTTGTAACAGCTTCGTCGTAAGTTTCATCAGCCACATCGCGTATTACTCCCAAAGCAATCGGCATTTCAGGCCCCTGCATCAAAGCTAGTTTCATCTGAAGCGTAGTATCTTCGGAAGTTGCATCGTGTATAAGAATATCATCTTCGGTAACACCGTTTTCTCCAATCGTTACCACTTTCAAATTAAATCCGTCCAACACAAGACCTTTGTTCTGATCTTTACCAAAAATCATTCGTTTGCCATGTTCAAGAACAATGGTTCTGTCGGCTCTGAATTCTTTCTCTGATAGCCAACTGTGTGCTCCATCATTGAAAATCACACAGTTTACCAGACACTCAACAATTGAAGTTCCTTTATGATTTGCAGCCGCAGTCATGGTCATTTGCGCGTTTTTCAAATCCACGTCAAGCAAACGTCCGAAAAATGTTCCTCTCGCTCCTATTGTCAATTCAGCAGGACGAAACGGACGTTCAACAGTTCCGAATGGAGATGATTTAGTAACGTATCCTTTTTGAGTGGTCGGAGAATATTGTCCTTTGGTCAAACCATAAATCTGGTTATTAAAAAGCAAGACATTAATGTCTATGTTACGACGAACGCTATGAATAAAGTGATTTCCTCCAATCGCCAGACAGTCACCATCACCGGTAATTTGCCAAACCGACAATTTTGGATTAGCTACTTTTACTCCTGTAGCAATCGCTGCTCCACGACCGTGAATCGTGTGAAATCCGTAACTGCTCATGTAATACGACAGACGTGACGAACAACCAATTCCCGAAATAATAGCCGTTTCGTGTGGGGGTACACCTACATCGGCCATTACTTTTTGCAACGAACTTAGCACGGCATAATCGCCGCAACCCGGACACCAGCGTACATACTGGTCGCTTTTAAAATCTTTGGCGGTATATTGTATTTTTAATTCTTTAGTTTCCATAATCTGAAATGTGATTTTTTATTTCAATAATGTTGCGAAATGTTCTTCCAATTCTGTTGCCGTGAAAGGTTGTCCCTGCACCTTGTTATATTGCAAAAACTCAACTCCCGGCACTTTCGAACGAAGATAAGTAGCAAATTGTCCGCTGTTCAATTCGCAAACCACTACTTTTTTGAATCCCTGAATCAATTTCACTGCATTTTTAGGAAGAGGATTGATATAATTGAAGTGAGCCAATGCTACTTTTTGGCCTTTTTTATTGATCGTATTAACTGCACTCATCAAATGTCCGTGAGTTCCGCCCCACCCTATTACCAATAAATCAGCATCTTTATCGCCTTCCAGTTTCACATCCGGTAAAACATTACTGATGTTTTGTATTTTTGCTTCTCGCGTATCGACCATTTTTTGGTGATTGATCGGGTCGGTAGAAATACTTCCTGTATTATAGTCTTTTTCCAAACCTCCATTTCTGTGTCCGAATCCTTCTACTCCCGGAATACTCCAGTAACGAACTTTCGTTTTTTCGTCGCGCGAAGTTACATTGATTCCTTCCATTCCTGGTTTTGAATAATTAGGATTAATTTCAGGAAGATCTGCTAATTTAGGCAACTTCCACAGCGACGTTCCGTTTCCGATAAAAGCATCAGTCAACAAAATAACCGGAGTCATGTGTTCCAATGCAATTTTACTTGCCATAAACGCATAATGGAAACAATCATCAGGAGTTCCTGCTGCCATAACCACAGCCGGACTTTCACCGTTTCGTCCATACAACGCTTGCAATAAGTCTGTTTGTTCTGTTTTTGTTGGCAAACCTGTTGAAGGTCCGCCACGCATTACATCTACAATCACAATCGGAAGTTCGGACATTACAGCCAAACCAATTGCTTCCGATTTCAAAGCCAAACCAGGCCCTGAAGTATTTGTAGCTGCCAAACGTCCTGCAAAAGCAGCACCTAAAGCAGAAGTGATACCGGCAATTTCGTCTTCTGCCTGCACCACTTTTACGCCTAAATCCTTGCGTAACGACAGTTCCTGCATAATATCGGTTGCAGGTGTAATAGGATAACTTCCGAGGAATAACTCAAGTCCTGCTTTTTTAGAAGCGGCAATCAATCCCCAGGCAGTCGCTTTGTTTCCGCTAATGCTGGTATATTTTCCTTTCGGAGTATCATGCGATTTTTCAACGAAATAGGTATTTATTGCTAAATGAAGATTATTTCCATAATTATATCCATCAGTCAACACTTTAACATTGGCATGTAACAAATCAGGCTTTTTACCAAATTTATTTTCAAGGAAATGGATCGCATGATCAATCGGACGATTAAACAACCAGCAAACCAATCCTAACGAGAACATATTTTTGCTTCGCAAAACTGTTTTATTCTCAAACCCGAAATCTTTCAGACTTTCCTGAGTCATTGTAGAAAGCGGAGCTGGAATCAACTGAATTGTATCAGACACTCCCAATTCTTCGAAAGGATTTTCAGTTTTAAATCCTGCTTTTTCAAAGCCCGATTTCACAAAGGCATCAGCATCGAAAATAATAACACCACCTTTTTTAATTGCTTTGGCATTTACTTTTAAGGCTGCCGGGTTCATCACGACCAACACATCTGCATCATCGCCCGGTGTATATATTTTACTTGATCCCAAATGTACCTGAAATCCGGAAACTCCTCCTAATGTTCCTTGAGGAGCACGAATCTCGGATGGAAAATCCGGGAAAGTAGAAATTTCATTACCTAAAATTGCCGAAAGATTGGAGAATAAAGTTCCGGTAAGTTGCATACCATCTCCCGAGTCACCCGAAAAACGAATGACCACATTATCCAATTCGGTGGTTTTTGTTTTTTCCATGATTTAAAATGAAGATTTATATAGAATTATAATTTTATTGTTTACTGACAAAAATAAACATTCTCAATACCCCAAACAATTATATTAATCATTGTATAGTTTATTTGCCTGTTTATAACGATTACAGTTTTATAATTTGTGTTTTGCTTGAAAAATTCTTCACAATAACAAATTAGAATTCCGCATTGTTCGGTGTACGTGGGAATGGAATCACGTCGCGAATATTCGACATACCTGTTACAAACAACAGCAAACGTTCGAATCCAAGTCCAAAACCTGAATGTGGTGCCGTTCCGAATTTACGGGTTTCCAGATACCACCAAATATCTTTCAACGGAACTCCCATTTCATCGGCACGTGTTTTCAGTTTTGTATAGTCTTCTTCACGTTGCGACCCGCCGATAATTTCACCAATTTTGGGGAAAAGCACGTCCATAGCACGTACTGTTTTTCCATCTTCGTTCTGTTTCATATAGAACGATTTTATTTCTTTTGGATAATCGGTAAGTATCACCGGTTTTTTGAAGTGTTGTTCTACCAAATAACGTTCGTGCTCCGACTGCAAATCGATTCCCCAACCAACAGGGAATTCAAATTTATGTCCTTTTGCTACCGCAGCTTCCAAAATTTCAATTCCTTCGGTATAAGCCAAACGAACAAAATCGTTGTTCACCACAAAGTTTAATCGTTCGATCAACTCTTTGTCGTACATTTTGCAAAGGAAATCCAAATCGTCCTGGCAGTTATCCAACGCCCATTTCACACAATACTGAATGAAATCCTGAGCCAGTTGCATATTTTCGCCAATCTCGTTGAAAGCCACTTCCGGTTCGATCATCCAAAATTCGGAAAGATGACGTGGAGTATTTGAGTTTTCGGCACGGAATGTTGGGCCGAAGGTATAAATTGAACCCATCGACATGGCTGCCAACTCACCTTCGAGCTGTCCCGAAACAGTAAGACTTGCCTGTTTTCCAAAGAAGTCATCACTATAATCAATTGAACCTGATTCATCCTTTTTCAGGTTGTAAAGGTTCATTGTTGTAACCTGAAACATTTGTCCGGCTCCTTCACAATCGGAAGCGGTAATGATCGGTGTATGGAAATAAAAGAATCCGCGTTCGTGAAAGAAATTATGAATGGCCATTGCCATGTGGTGACGAATGCGAAAAACAGCTCCAAAAGTATTAGTACGAGGACGAAGGTGTGCAATCTCACGAAGAAACTCCAACGTGTGTCCTTTTTTCTGCAACGGATATAACTCTGGATCGGCAATACCGTACAATTCAATCTTTTCAGCCTGAACTTCAACCGGTTGCCCCTGACCAAGGGATTGAACCAATTTACCAATTACGCTAATACATGCACCGGTTGTAATTGGTTTAAGAAATTCGTCGCCAAATTTCTCATTATCTACAACAATTTGAATATTATTTATTGTCGAACCATCATTCAACGCAATAAAACTAACACTTTTGTTACCACGGCGAGTTCGAACCCAACCTTTTATATTTATCTCCGCACCATAGTTAGGTTGTTTCAGTGCGTCAACAATAACTGTCCTATTCATAATAATTTGTTTATAGATATACCTTAAAAAGATTTTTTTGAATTTGCAAAAGTACAAAATTTCATTGTAATATAAAACAAAAAAGCACCTTATCCCATCCGGATAGGTGCTTCTTGTTATTTTAGCAATATTTTCGTTTATTTATACAACTCGTTATCACCACCAATCATACTCATGGCACATCTGAATCCAATATCGTTGCTTGATTTATCCTGATCCATAAACCGACGGGTTGAAGGGTTCAACCAATAAGCCCGGTCTTTCCATGAACCTCCTTTATACACTCTTGTTTTGTCAGTAACTTTAGGACGCAATACATCGGTTGGATCTATTTTGTCCTTTGTCATCAAACTTGACAAACCGGTAGAATCTGCGATGTTAAAGTTAAGTTGAGACATTGGATCACCATCTTTATAATTACGAACATCATCGTTTTTTGCAACTTCAGTAGCAATTCTACCCAGTGAATCCACTTTATAAGATTTATTGCCAGCTGCATCAACACCAGAAACTATCGGTGTCAAATAAACATTTCCACGGAAAGAGTTATATTCAGCTACATCATCGTATGTTGTAGAACGATATACATCCAAGACCCATTCGTTGACATTTCCGGCCATATTATACAGCCCAAAATCATTCGGAGAATACCAGTTAACAGGAGCGGTGATTGTAGCTTTATCATTCAAGCTTCCGGATGTGCCCATCATATCACCTCTACCTCTCACGAAGTTAGCCTCCATTTGTCCCAACTGCTGCTTTGTTGGATTTCTCATTTGTGCTCCCGACCAGGGATAAATTTTACCTTCAGGAATCATTCCATCTGTTGAAGATTTTATTGCATAGGCTGCAAATTCCCATTCAGCCTCAGTAGGAAGACGATACGAAGAAAATAAGATACCATCGCTCATATCCACTTTTCTGTCATTGCCATACAAATCCTTCTTACTTTTTTTGCCAAAAGCCGGATGGTAACTACCTTGTAAAAGATATTTTTGAGTATTAAATACGAAATTTGATGCTATAGAGTCGATATTTGTTTGTTTTTCCAGAGATGCAAAATCAGGAGGAGCAATTATACCTGCATTTATCAAAGCCAGCTCATTTACACGATCAGTTCTCCATGTACAATAATCCATTGCCTGCTCCCAGGTAACTCCAACTACAGGATATTGATCGTAAGCGGGATGGGTGAAGTAATTTTCAAGATATGGTTCATTATAGGCAAGCTCTTCTCTCCAAACTTTCACATCGGGCTGAGCCTTTTCAACTAACTGTGGTGCAGCTTTGCCAAACACGACCTGCATCCAGTTAGTATATTCACGCCAATCTATATTTCTTATTTCATATTCATCCATATAGAATGAACTGACAGTTATCCTTCTGGGTTTATTATCCCTTGGAGCTGTTATAAATTCACCCTTTTGTCCAATAGTAAACGACCCACCTTCAATGGCTACCATTCCTATTGGAACTTCGGAAAAATAATTCTCTTTAACAGTAAATCCTGTCGCAGTTTTATCATTATAATTCCAACCTGTTGCACGGGAATAGCCCTCATTCGCGGATTTATTAGAACAACCCACCAATGTTGCTACCAATAATAATAATGTAAGCTTTGCAATGATTTTCAATTTCATAAAGTATTTTGTTTTTATAAAGAATTGACCTATAAACAATTTTGCAAAAATAGCACTTTTTTCGAGTTTATATTCAATGTGAAATGTTTTTTTTAATTATGTCTAAAAAAATATTCTTCTTACAATAACTCTATTTTAAAGCAAAACGTATGTACCGCAGAATAATATTTTGTTTTTTTTCAGTTCGAAGTTTGGTGTCATCATATTTTCTTATTTTTGCAAATACAAATCAGTATTATCAATATATATGAACATCAAAACCTTACATTTGAAGCTGAATAAAAAACTAGTCGACTTATCCAGTCCGGTTGTAATGGGAATTATCAACAATACTCCCGACTCGTTTTACAATGGAAGCCGTAATACAACTGAAAAATCAATATTGACAAGTGCCGAAAAAATGTTGAATGATGGTGCTCTAATACTAGATATTGGAGGATATTCCACTCGTCCTCCTGCTGAATTTGTCTCGCAGGACGAAGAAATAACAAGAATATCCGCAGTATTGGAAATTATTCTGAAAAAATTTCCCGACACGATTATATCTGTAGACACGTTCAGATCTAGCGTAGCACGTCATGCAACACATAACTTCGGAGCAGCAATAATAAATGATATTTCCGGTGGAACTTTAGATGATCTGATGTTCGAAACCATTGCAGATGCCGGAGTCGCATATATACTAATGCACATGCGTGGGAATCCTCAGAACATGCAACAAATGACACAATATGGAGATATAGTATCGGAAGTCTTGTTGTTCATGGAAAAGCGTATTGCACAATTACATTTATTAGGAGTAAACGACATTATTGTCGATCCCGGATTTGGCTTTGCCAAAACATTAGAACAAAACTACGCCTTGCTAAACAAATTAGCTTATTTCAAAGAACTGAACGTTCCTATATTAGCAGGACTTTCGCGCAAATCAATGCTTTATAATCTGCTATACACCGATGCGACAAATGCATTAAACGCCACTACAGCAGCAAACATGCTTGCGCTAATGGGTGGAGCCAATATACTGAGAGTGCATGACGTAAAAGAAGCTATGGAAACCATTACAATATTCAATCAATATTGTAGATCATAAATTTAAAGCTTATCTTTGGAACTTTTAAATTAAGACAATGGGATTTCAGATCGGAATTAAAGATATTGTAGATATTTTCCTGGTGGCTATTCTGCTTTACCAAACATTCAAACTCCTCAAACGAACAGGAGCAATAAGCATTTTTATAGGCATTCTGGCTTTTATCATTTGCTGGTTTTTGGTTTCGTACGTTTTCAAAATGGAGTTACTGGGCGGAATTTTCGACAGAGTAGTGAGTGTTGGTGCATTTGCCCTTATTGTTTTATTTCAGGAAGAAATAAGAAGATTTTTCTCCAGAATAGGCTCTAAAAGACGTTGGAGTTATCTAAATTCCCTGAAAAAATTATTTGGAAATGTTCCAGAAGAGAAGGAAACGACTGATTACAATATGGTTCAAATCGTTTTGGCTTGCCGAAATCTGGCTAAAAGCTCAACGGGAGGATTAATCGTACTTACCAGAACCAACGATTTAAGTTTTTACTCTCAAACGGGCGAATATATCAATGCTACAATCAACTCTAGATTAATTGAGAATATATTTTTCAAAAACAGTCCTTTGCATGATGGAGCACTAATTATTTCAGCTCAAAAACTAAAAGCTGCTGCCTGTATTTTGCCAATCTCGAAAAACCAATCCATCCCCAAACGCATGGGATTAAGACATCGTGCAGCCGTTGGCATTACCGAACATTCGGATGCAATAGCAATTGTTATTTCTGAAGAAACCGGACATATTTCATGGGCAATTAACGGACAGCTAACTGTAAATGTCAAACCCGAACAACTCGAGCATTTTCTATCCGAAGAATTATCCAAATAACACCTTATCGGCAATTTTTCGTCACCGCACCTTTGGCTTTTGGCTGCCCAAGTTCTATAGCTTTATTAAAGTCTTCACAAGCCTCTACAGCCAGATTCGCGCCCAACTTAGCTACTCCACGATTATAATAAGCATCTCCGTAGTGTGGATTTAAAGCAATTGCTTTTGACAAATCAACAATTGCATTTTTATTATCGCTCGAGGCCATTTTCAACAATGCGCGGTTATGCAGTGCGCGATAATGTTTCGGATTTATTTCAATTGCACGGTTATAATCACGTAGAGATGCCTTCGTATCGTTACGCGCATCCCATACAATTCCTCTATAATAATATGCATCCGACAATGGATGAATTTTCATCGATTTGGAGAAATCATTCAATGCATCGTCATACAATTCAAGGTAGGTTTTTGCAACACCTCTGTAAATATATGCATCCGCTAATCTGGGCTTTAGTTTTATGGTCTGAGTAAAATCCTCCACAGCACCAGTATAGTCTTTCACATACTGCTTTGTGAGTCCTCGACTGACCAAAGCCATAGCATCTTTCGGGTTCAACTCCAACGCTTTGGTATAATATTCAATCGCGCCATCATAATCTTGCAGATTATACTTACAGTCGGCAATATTAAAGTAAGCATCTGCATATTTTGAATTTAGATTAATTGCCTGCAACTGATCTTCAATGGCCGCTTCATAATCTTGCATATAATATTTAGCAATTCCACGACTCAGATAAGTCTTTGCCAGTTTAGGATTCTTTTCGATTGATTTTGTATAATCTTCTATCGCACCTTTATAGTCTGTGTTATAATATTTCGACACTCCACGGTTAAACAAAGCATTAGCAGATTGAGCAAAGAGTGAGGTAGCAAAGATTGTTGAGGCAGCAAATAACATTAACTTTTTCATATCCCAAACTGATTTTTTATATTGACTCCCCAAAAATAGTAAATTATTCTTAGTTAATTATCAAACATCAACGTTTTTTTTTAAACAAAAAGGCTGCTAAAGCCTAAAGCTCAGCAACCTTTGAAAAATATATTGATTTATGAACATCCTCAAGATAGACCTCTATAAAACGCGAAAGGTAGTAACGCCTTACTACCAATCTTTGTTAACCTTAAATCTAATACTATGAAAAAATCACACTGCAAAGGTAAAGTGTTTTTCAATATCTTCCAAATAAAATCATGAAAAAATGTTCAAAAACTATGTTTTATAACATAGTTTTAATATTATCGCCTTCGATTTAACACTCAATCACACAAAGTACAGGTTTTCATCCAGCCTCAACCTGTAAAGTCTCCAATTTCCACTCCTGAAATGTCATACCTGTCTTTGCCGTAATTGCCCTCTTCATAGAATCAATTGAACCAAAACCGCACGATTCTGCAAACTCAAGATTCGTATATTCTGGATGCTGTATTACAACTTCGGTCAATTCATCTATTCTAAAGCTATTTACAAAAGTGCAAAAATTCTGATCGAAATGTTGATTTATAATAGTTGACACATAGGTACGATTTGTTCCGACCGCCTGAGCGATGTTTTGTATGGTCAATGCACTATTAAGATATATTTTCTTATCTTTAAACAAATACAAAATCTTATTTACCAATTCATTTTGTATGACTTTTGTCATATCAGGAACTTCAAAAAAGTTATGCTCTAAGACCATCTTTTCGTAAGATGGATTCAATGATTTCTGCCGGTCACCCAACCAGCCTATAATAAATAACATCGTTGAAAAAACAACAGAAGCAAGAGCAATACTAACAATCTCATTCTTAAAATAACTTCGCCCCAGAGCTGCTATTATCAAGGAAGCCAAAGCAGTAACAATCATGGAAAAATTTAACACTTTTACTTTATTTGTCGAGCTATCTTCAATATCTGAATAGTATTGTTGAGCTGCCTCTCCATATTTCTTTATCAATATCGAATTACCCACTAATACAGCTATCACCTGTACAAGGAATGTAATTCTTATCAATATATGTATAACTTTCAAATAATTTATTCCGGTGCTATTAATATCCATTTTTCGATCAAACAACCATAATTTAAAATCGTCGCAATCAGTAAAAAAAATTCCAATGGAATAAAGAATAAATAACAATGTTGAAGGAACCAGATATCTAAAATGTGTCTTTAACGAAAACTCATTATCAGTGGTGAGCAGTCTGAAATAAATATAGTAAAGCGGGAATACTAAAAGCGATGCATATTGATAGAACGGATCGACAAATGCATAAACTGATCTCAGGGGATAAAAATAAAAAAAATGTGACAAGTATACAATAAACGCTATAATCATAAACTTACCCAAAAACGAGCGGGGATTATGATATTTTTGCGAACCACTGTTTAACGTTATCGCCCAAAACAAAGTGACGTAAACTGGTGTAAGTAATAATATTTGCCTCATTAGAACAAGAGTAAGTGCTACAAAATTAATAAAATAAACGACTCTCACCTCGTTTCTAGGTAAAAATTTGAAATTTGGTTGAAAATACGCAACTATTATTATTATATTTGTCAATTGCAACAAATACAACTCTTTTATTTAGTTAATTTTAATATCGATTCTAGAGTACCCCTAATGTCTTTTTAACAGACATTTTATTTTCTATGGAACATTCTAAAAATCAGAACAACGTTAGTGATACATGTATAATTAACCAACGAAATCTCAATTCTTTCATTGAGATCATTTCTGATTTCGCATTTATCCTCGATCTGAATTACAAATATATTCATTTTAATAATACATATTCAGATTGGAGTAAAGATTTTTTTGATTTTGAAATTACAGCTGGAAAAGAATTAAACAATCAAATAGAAGATAAAAGCGAATGGGTTCATACGAAAGAAGCAATAGATAAAGCATTTGAAGGACAAACAGTTCAGGATAAAGTTTGTTGGACAAATATTCATTCCGAAACAATAGAGTTCCATCTTTCTGCAACTCCTTTGAGCGATAATAATAAAAAAATTTATGGAGCTTTGATAATAATCAAAAAAAACAAGAAAGAAAGCTCTAAAACATATAACGATGTTTATAAAGATATTTTCAACAAATCTATTGTTGGCAAATCATTAACAACTATTGATGGCCGCTTGCGGGTAAATCCCGGCTATTGTAAAATTTTAGGATATTCTGAAAATGAGTTGAACAACACCAAATGGGAAGAAATAACACACAAAGAAGATATTGAACGAAATAAGAACATAATAGCCGATATTTTAGCCAACAAAGAAAAATCACACCGTTGGGCTAAACGGTATATCCACAAAAAAGGTCATATTATTTGGGTGGATATCAGCACAACCTTGTTAAGGGATGAAAACGAGAATCCTCTTTTTTTTATTACCGAAATAATTGATATCACCGAGCAGAAAAGATCCGAAATTGCATTGGCTGAATCGGAGGCAAAATTCAGGAAAGCCATATTTAATGCTCCATTCCCGATAATGTTACATTCAGAAGATGGGAAAGTTGAATTAATTAATGAAGAATGGACCATAGTAACTGGTTATTCATTGGACGAAATTCCCACAACTGCATTATGGGCCGAACTCGCCTATGGAGACAGAAAGAATCTTGTAATGCAGGAAATCAACAGTGTATATGCACTCTCGGAGAAAGAAGATGAAGGCGAATATCTGATTAACACAAAATCAGGAGAAACCAGAAACTGGCACTTCAGTTCCACATCTTTAGGTAAAACAGATGAAGGAAAGAAACTGGCAATGAGCATGGCGATCGATATTACAGAAACAAAAAGAGCTCAGGAAATTACTATCAAAAATAAAGAAAGATTAAATCGCGCGGAGTTTGCCTCTAAATCCGGCAATTGGGAATTGCATCTGGAAACCGGAACTATTTATGCATCTAGAGGAGCGAGAAAACTTTATGGACTTGGAGGCCCAATTTGGTCATATAAAGAAATAAAAGAGATTCCGCTATTGGAATACAGACATTTGCTGGACGAAGCTCTAAAAAACATAATCGAAAAGAACAAACCTTATGATATTGAATTTAAAATAAAAACTCTAACCACTGGAGAGATAAAAGATATTCATTCTACTGCAACATATGATAGTGAAAACAAGATTGTATTTGGTGTAATAAAAGATATAACAGAGAAAAAGAGCATAGAAAAAGAGATTAAAGATAACGAGGCTAAATTCGTGGCAATGTTCGATTCCAGCCCTATTGCTTTTACTATTTACGAAATGGATGGACGGATTTCAAAGGCCAACCTTGCATTTTGTGAACTTACCGGCTATTCAGAAAAAGAAATGACAGGAAAAACAACTCTCGACCTTAATCTACTCGAATTTGAAAAAAGGGAAAAGATGCTTGAACAAATAAACAAACAAGGAGGAACCCTCGAAAATTTCGAGCTTGAACTATTACGAAAAGACGGAACTAAAAGAAACATACTGATATCGAGCAAAAACATTACAATAAACTCCAAACAATTCAGATTTGGGATTAACATTGACATTACAAATCTTAAACACACAGAAAACAAGTTGAGGGAAAGTGAACAGATTCTAAGTAATCTTTTCTCATCCATGTCAGAAATGGTTGTTTTCCATGAAATGATTGCAAATGAGAATGGAGAATTTGTAGATTACCGTCTTTTGGATTGCAACAACTCGTTTACACATATCACCGGAATTAAAAAATCTGATGCCGTCGGAAAATTGGCGACCGAAGTTTATAAAACCGAAGAAGCTCCTTATTTGAAGGAATATTCGAACGTATGCAAAAGTGGCAGAATGCAGGAATACAAAACGTATTTCGCACCTATGGACAAGCATTTCATTATTTCAGCTATTCCTCTCTCCGAAAATCAGTTTTCTACAGTCACTACCGACATCACAGACATACAATCGACTCATGAAGCAATCATAGCTAACAACAAAGAACTTGAAAATTACATTTATGTAGCCTCACACGATTTAAGATCACCTCTTGTAAACATACAAGGATTCAGTCAACGATTAAAAAAACACGCCGATTCATTAATTCAGCTACTAAGCGCAAGCAATGTTGATATTGAAAATAAAAACGAGATATTGGAAATTGCAAACAATAAAGTTCCGAAAGATTTAAACTACATCCAAACAAATGTAGTAAAAATGGATAAGTTAATCAACGGATTGCTTCAAATTTCAAGAACAGGCCGCTTGAACTTGAAATTCCAAAATATCAACATGAGAAATCTGATCAACGCTATTATTTCAAACCACAATTTTCAACTTTCCGAAATAAAAGCAACCATAAAATTAAACAATTTACCTAATTGCTATGGAGATGAAAATTTATTAAATCAACTATTTTCAAACATTATATTGAATGCCATAAAATATCGAGATCTAGAAAGGCAATTTGAGTTAGAAATATCTTCGCAAGAAAGATTTACTAAAATCATTTATTCAATAAAAGATAATGGAATAGGAATTAGTGCAAGACATATTGAAAAAATATGGGATGTCTTTTACAGGGTAGATGCATCCTCCTCAATAGCCGGAGAAGGATTAGGACTTAGCTTTGCAAAAAGAATTGTGGATAAGCACAAAGGAAAAATATGGGCAGAGTCCGAAGAAGGAAAAGGAACTATTTTTTTCATTGAACTACATAAAAACGAGTTTTCTGAAGTCTAATTTTATTATTTTTGAAATTATGAAAGATTACAAAGAATTAATTATTTTGATTGCAGAAGATGATGACGGTCATGCAGAACTAATTCAGGATGGATTGGTAGAAGCCGGAGTATGCAATCAGATTATCCGGTTCAAAAACGGCGAGGATGTTTGGAACTTTTTTAATGGAAACAATACGGACGAAAAAAGAGATGCATCAAAATCTTATTTATTATTACTTGATATTAACATGCCTAAAATGGATGGTATTGAGGTATTGAGAAATATTAAATCAAACAGTGAACTTAAAGAAACACCCATTATAATGCTCACTACTACGGATGACCCTCGTGAAGTAGAAATGTGCTACAAAGTTGGTTGCAATATGTACATAACCAAACCGGTTCAATTTGACAAATTTGCAGAAACATTACACAGAATGGGACTTTTTATTCAAATAATAAAAATATAATAGCGAGATTCAACCTGACACATGGAAAATCATTACAATACGATTTTAATTGTTGAAGACGATGCCGGACTTGTCGAACTTATAAGCGAAAAAGTGATTGAAAGCGGACATCAATGCAAAAGCTTTACAATAGCTTCTGAAGCAATAAACTGGCTAACCAAAAATATCCCTTTATTGATAATTCTGGATTACAGTCTACCCGATCTTAATGCTTTGGAGTTTATTTCTACTTTAAAAACCAAAGGAATAGCACTTCCCCCTTTTATAGTTGCTACAGGACGAGGCGACGAACGCATTGCCGTAGAACTAATGAAAAAAGGATCAAGAGATTACGTTGTTAAAGACAGCAATTTTTTGGAGATGATTAATGTTGTAATCGACAGAACAATAAAGGACATATGCACCGAGATAAATCTCAAACAAACCAGAGAAGAGCTCGAAGAACTAAGCAAATTTAACAATCAAATTATCGAATGTGCACATGAAGGTGTAGTTGTATACGATAAAGAACTCCGTTATGTAGTATGGAACAAGTTCATGGAAGAAATCACCGGCTACAAATCAGAAGAGGTGATTGGCAAATACATATTAGAGATATTCCCTTTTTTAGAAGAAAAAGGCATATATAAAAATGTAACCGATGCTTTGACAGTTGAAATACAAAGCGAAAACGAATTTTTCTTTTGTTTCGAAAAAAAACAAAAATCTGCCTGGGTATCAAACATTACTACCCCATTACGAAATAAACAAAATGAAGTTATTGGAGTAATATCAGCAGTTCACAACATTACCGGTAGAAAAAACGCTGAAAATTATCTTTTACAAAGCAAAACCGCACTACACAAGTTAGTTGAATTTTCGACTGGACTTATTGAATCAAGTACTGACAACATTGATTTTGAAAAAATAACGAATACGATTCAAGAAATTTCAGGCTCCAGTTATGCATTCTTCAATCTTTTTCAACCCAACCATATCGACTTCAGGACTGTAGGATTATCCGGGATTCTAAAATTTTCTAGTATATCTATGAGATTTCTAGGTTTTGATGTTATGAAAAAAAAGTGGAAACAAGCCCCATATAAAACAGAAAGGACAAAAAATAAACCTATAACAAAATTTGAATCACTTACAGATCTGACAAAGACAGTAATTAAGCCTCAGATATGCTCATTGATTGAAAAGACGTTCAATTTAGGAGACGTATATATTGTGAAGATATCTAAAAATAATATCTCAATAGGTGATTTCACTCTTGTCTACAAAAAAGGAAAAACCATTCTGAATCCTGAGATCATTGAGATATATGCAAACCAGGTTGGTTTATACATCGAACGTCAACGAGCTGATATATTAATGAAAGATAGTGAGAAAAAATATCGGGTGTTGTTTGCAGACCATCCACAGCCAATGCTAATTTACGATTTGAAAACTCTGAAAATACTGGAAGTCAACAAAAAAATTCAGAGCCACTATGGTTACACCCGAAAAGAGTTTCTTTCAATGGATATTACAAATTTACATTCGACTGACGAATTAGATTCGATTTTAGACAAAATAGAAAGAACTCGAAAAGGAGAAAAAACAGATGGAGTTTCTAAGCATGTAAAAAAAGATGGAACTGAAATATTTGTTGAAACAAACACTATTGAAACACCTTCATTCGGAGAAAATGCCAGACAAGTGATTATTAATGATATCACATTACGAAAAATAGCAGAGGATAATTTAAAAACATCGTTCTCACTATTGAATGCGACACTTGAATCAACTGCTGATGGAATTTTGGTTGTAGATAAAAATGGGATAGCGACAACTTATAATCAGAGATTTGCTCAAATGTGGAATATCCCCAAAGAGATTATGAATGAAAAGCTGGACGAACAACTTTTAAGATACGTACTTACTTTAATGGAAAACCCGGAAGATTTTATTAACAAAGTAAGTTATTTGTACAAAAACCCAGAACTAAGCAGTATCGATCTAATAAAACTCAACGACGGACGCACATTTGAAAGATTTTCATTACCTCAATGGGTCGACTCCGAGATTAAAGGAAGGGTATGGTCATTCCGTGATATAAGTCATAGGTTAAAGGCAGATGAAGAAATTAAAGAGAAAATTGAAGAGATGACACGTTTCCACAAGTTAACCGTAGGTCGCGAACTAACCATGATTGATTTGAAAAAAGAAATAAACGAGTTGTACAGAAAATCAGGAAAAAAAGAAAAATATAAAATTGTTGAATAAAAAAAAACTGAACGAAATAAAACCAAACCAAGAACAGAGAAAAATGAATGATACACTACTGAAGATATCTGACCTACTCAAAACACGACAAAATTTTGACATTTTTATTTACGATGAGAATTTTTACACAAAATCGCTTTCAAATAGAATTTTGAATACAAATTGTAGTAATGAGAAAGAATATTTAAATTTTTTTTGTATACAAATCACAATGAAAGTGACAATTTTATACAATCGTTATTTGTAAGTTACTCAGAATTTTTTCGGAATTCACTCACATTCAGCGTTCTGGAGCACGAAGTGCTACCTTCATTAATTTCAAAAAAGCTAGCTGACAACCAACAAGAAGTTCGGATTTGGTCGGCTGCGTGTGCAGGCGGTCAGGAAGCATATAGCTTGGCTATATTATTTAAGGAAATGAATTTTCGACAAAAAATAAATATTCGCATCTTTGCAACCGATCATTCAGAAAAAGAGATAGAAAAAGCAAAAAAAGGATATTTTTGTTATTCGGACCTGAATCAAATTAGTTTAAAAAGGTTAGACAAATGGTTTATCAAAGAAGGTGAAACCTACAAGGTAAAGGAGGAATTGAAAGAAATCATTGATTTTTCAGTTTTTGATTTATTGGACAAACACTCACAATGTCCTCCTGCAAGTATTTTTTGCGATTTTGACTTAATTATTTGTGCCAATATTCTTTTCTATTATAAGCCGGACATCAGAAAAGAAATAATAATGAAAATGAGAAAAAGTTTATCTGAAATTGGTTATTTTGTAACCGGGGAAATAGAGAGAGAAATATTGACTCAGTATAAGTTTCAGGAGGTTTTCCCTAAATCTTCTATATTTAAAATTAAATAAGAAATCACCCTTTCAAACTAAATAATTTTCGATTATGTTTTTAAAAAACCTGAAAATCAGCGCGCAATTAATTATTGGCTTCATTGCCATGTTTGTTTTTGTATTAGTTATTGGCTTTGTTGCTTATAAGCAAACCAATAAAATGCATATGCAAACTGAGATTCTGTACGAACATCCATTTAAAGTGAGACGTGCAATAAGCAGTATTAAAATCGACGTATTAAAAATACGAATTGCAACAAGAAATCTTTTACTTATAAAAAACAAATCTGATTTGCAGAGTGAATTAAACTTAATCAAAATAGCGTCTGAAAATGCAAAACAACAATTTAACATTCTGAACGAGCTATATTTAGGTGATATGGCAGATGTTGAAAATTTGCGCAACACATATATTGAATGGGAAAATGCTAAAGAAGACGATATAAAAAGTATTCTTTCCGGTAATAGCTTAGACGTTCACGAAAACCTTCAAACAGGTGGTATCACTAGTAAGTATTATGCTCAATTAGAAAAAACCATCAACGTAATAGATGATTTTGCCAACATAAAAGGAAAAACATTATACGAAAATTCAGAAAGAATATTAAATCGACTAAACATTCAACTATATTCATTGATTGTTCTAATTTCATTTTTCATCCTAATAATCACGTGGATAATTATTCGTAATGTCAGAAACCCTATAAAACATCTTACAAATATATCTCAACAATTCCAAAGAGGAGACTACAATGCCAGGAGTGAGCTAAAAATCAAAAATGAATTTGGCATTTTGTCAAATTCATTCAATTCAATGGTGGAATCAATAAAAATGAACCTTGATTTAAACGAAAAAACAAATCGTTTAGTTGACTCTATGTTAGTCGTTGAAAATGCACACACCTTTTTCAAAGAAATGCTTCCAAAAATATGTGAACTTACAAATTCACAAATGGCAGCTGCTTATCTTTTATCTGAAGATAAGCAATATTTTGAGCACTACGAATCAATTGGAATGATGAAAGAATCAATCATCACATCATTTGAGTCAACCAGGTTGGAAGGTGAGTTTGGTTCTGTAGTTGCCAGCAAGAAAATTCAACACATCAAAAACATACCTATCGACACCTCTTTTGTATTAAAAACAGTATCCGGACAATTTATCCCCCGTGAGATTATAACAATTCCGGTAGTCACCAATAATGAAATCATCGCTATTATATCATTATCCAGCGTTCGTAAATACAGCGATGAAGCAGTTAAACTTATCGACCGGATATATTCAGTGCTAACAGCAAGAGTTGAAGGAATTCTGAATTATAGAAAAATACGAAAATTTTCCCAAAAGCTTGAAATACAAAACACCGAACTCGAAGCTCAAAAAGCAGAACTCGATGCTCAATCCAGCGAACTGACAGAACAAAACCGCGAACTAGAAATTCAGAAGAACCATCTCGATGAGGCAAACAAACTTAAAACTAATTTCTTATCTAACATGAGCCATGAGCTCAGAACGCCATTAAACTCTGTAATAGCACTTTCAGGTGTTTTGAACAGAAGATTAAAATCAAAAATCGGGGATGATGAATATAGTTACCTTGAAGTAATTGAACGAAACGGAAAACATTTGCTATCGCTAATTAATGACATTCTGGATATCTCCAGAATTGAAGCAGGAAGAGAAGAGGTTGAAATCTCTAATTTCAATGCAGAAGGGTTGGTAAATGATGTAATTACTATGATTCGTCCACAGGCTCAACAAAAAAATATCAATATAACAAATATCGAAAGTGACAATAAAACACAGATAACCAGCGATATGCATAAATGCAAACATATATTGCAAAATCTGATAGCAAACGCCATAAAGTTCACTGAAAAAGGCAAAGTAGAAATTAGCGTTGTTTCGAATGCCGAAAATATACACTTTGTTGTAAAAGATACAGGAATTGGTATTTCGAAAGAAAATCTACCACACATTTTTGATGAATTCAGACAGGCTGACAGCAGTACATCACGCCGTTACGGGGGAACTGGCTTAGGATTAGCAATAGCCAAAAAATATGCAAATTTATTAGGCGGGACTATAACAGTCAACAGTACACTTGAAGCAGGATCAACATTCACTCTCATACTTCCGGCGACCTATTCGGAAGAAAATAAGGTAATTGAAGAAGTTGCGCATCAACCTGAGATAGTTAATGTTGACAAGAAAAAAAGTGCTTCACTAAAACCCGCTATAAAAGGCACTAAAACAATACTTTTGGTTGACGATAGCGAACCTGCCGTTATCCAACTGAAAGACTTCCTATTGACCAGCGGCTATAGGGTAATAACTGCACAGAACGGCCATGAAGCACTTGATGTAATATCAAAAAGTTATTCCTGATACTATGATTCTCGACTTAATGATGCCGGGAATTGATGGATTTGAGGTTCTTAGGACAATTCGCGAAGCTGAACAAACTTCACATATCCCGGTACTGATCTTAACCGCAAAACATATCACCAAAGAAGATTTAAATTTCCTGAAAAGGAATAATGTACATCAGCTAATTCAGAAAGGAGATGTTAATCGTGATGAATTGATTAAAACAATTGAACATTTGACTACTTACGAGCCAGAAGTGATTGTTGAGAAACCAGCAGTCACTAAATCTAAGATATTGGGGAAACCTAAAATTTTGATTGTTGAAGATAACGTTGACAAGTAAAAGCAATTCTCAACAATAAATATACAATCGTCGAAGCAGTAAATGGAATTGAAGGAGTAAAAATGGCTGAAAAGCATAAACCTGATTTAATTTTAATGGATATCGCTTTACCGGAAATTGACGGAATTAAAGCATTTCAAAGAATAAGAGGAAACGGAAAACTGGAACATATTCCAATTATAGCATTAACAGCAAGTGCAATGACTTCTGACAGAGAAACCATACTTGCTTATGGATTCGATTCATATATAGTAAAACCAATCGACGAAAACGAATTTTTCAGCACTATTAACGAGGTTCTATATGGAAAATGATTTTATAAAAATTCTGGCAATTGACGATAACCTTGATAACCTTATCACACTTCAGGCTTTAACTTCCGAAGCATTTCCGGCTTCCGATATCATTATTGCTTTATCAGGTGAGGAAGGATTGATTTTAGCAGATGCCGAAAATCCAGACGTTATTCTTCTCGACATCATTATGCCAGGCATGGACGGTTTTGAGGTTTGCAAAAGATTAAAATCTGACAAAGGATTGTGCGATATTCCAGTAATTTTTGTAACCGCTCTCAAAGGAGATAAAGAAAGCAGGATAAAAGGACTTGAAGTAGGAGCCGAAGCCTTTTTAGCTAAACCAATTGACGAAAGCGAACTGATTGCTCAAATTCGTGCAATGCTTAAAATAAGAAAGGCAACACTCGAAAGAAAAAGCGAAACGCAACGATTAGAATTATTAGTAGCTGAAAAAACGAATGAATTAAAAAAGACACACAAAGCAACTCTCAATCTTTTGGAAGATTTACAAAATGAGATTGAGACAAGGAAACAAACCGAAGAAGCTTTGCGCCAAAGCGAAGCTCTTTATCGTTCAATACTGGATGCTTCACCCGACGATATAACATTGACTGACTTAGAAGGAAACATCTTAATGATATCTCCCAAAGGTCTGGAGTTTATCGGTTACAAAAGTCTTTCGGAGCTTAAAAAAACCAACTTCATCGATCTTTTAATTCCTGAAGATAGAGAAAGAGCATTAAAAAGGTTGAGTGAAATGTTCGCTGGCATTTCCAGAGGGCTCGAAGAGTTTAAGATTCTAACAAAAAATGACTCCATTGTAGATACGGAAATTAATGCAGAATTTGTAAGAGATGAAAATGGCAATCCTCAAAAGATTGTATTCGCAGTACGTGATATAACTGAAAGAAAGCGTAATGAAGAAGCTTTGCGATATAGTGAACAGAAATTTCGCGACATGGCTAATTTGCTACCTCAAATTGTTTTTGA
>QKGU01000354.1 GCA_003250325.1 Paludibacter sp. | reverse complement strand
GAAGGAACTACAATGTTTAATTATTGGGATAGTTTCTCAAAAGACTTTACTCTTACAGCTGAAACTACTGTAACTGTTCAGATTGACATGCCGGGTGCTCATCCAGGTCCTTGGGTAGGGGGACAATATGCTGTTGATAATTTGAAACTGGTTAGTAAAACTACTGCAGTAGAAAATGTAAAAACAAGCAACTTAATTATCAGATCTGGAAACAATAAATTATTTATTCACTCTCCATCTGAAACTTCAGCCAATATTTATAATTCTATTGGTGCAAAAGTGAAAGAATTGAAATTGCAAATTGGAGAAAACACAGTAAGTGGCTTACAAAAAGGCATTTATATTGTTAAAGTTGTTATACGATAGTTTCTGTAATGTTGGTCTATTTGTAATGGGTTTTAAAAGGAGCAATTTATTAAAGCTAAATAATGCTAACATGAATTATATCAAATAATTTCAGATTAAGTAAGAATAATTTTTATTCAGAGTTACTCCATATATTAAAAAGCATCGTGATTGCGATGATTAAAAAAAACGTTTTACAAACAGATAATCCTTCGGTATTGTAAAGTGTTAATAAAGCTTTTGCTCTCAATAAAAATTTGAATCAAAAATCACATGAAATTGCTTAGAAAAAATACATTTAAAAAGTGGGTATTTTTATACTCACTTTTATTTTACTTCACTCTAACTGTCTTATCGCAGCCCAACACTGCTAATCTTCATGAGGAGAATAGCCAGCTGGTGCGAGATTTGAGTGGTTTGAACTGGAAAATGAAAATGATGCCGCCGGGTGAAGGTGAGAAAAAAGGGTTACACTTGTTACCGCCGGAGGATATAGAGACATTAGTATGGAATGTTGCCGAAGTCCCCGGCGACGTATACACCGATTTATGGAAAGCAGGTGTAATTGAAGATCCGTACTTTGGTCGCAATAGTGTGAAAGATCAATGGGTGCAACACTATGAATGGTGGTATACCAAACAATTTAATGTTACAGAAAACGTAAAAGATCAAGTAGTAAAACTCATTTTCGAGGGTGTAGATTTTAGCTGCGATGTTTGGTTAAATGGCCATTACCTTGGCAATCACGAAGGCGCTTTCAGCTCTTTCTCATTTATAATTACAGATTATTTACGGATATCAAAAGCACGTTTGGCAAGTACTAATATGCTTGTGGTTAGACTAAATGTACCACCACAAGTGAATGCTTTGGTAGCTGGACGAAAAACTCCATGGTTTGGCGATTATTGGCGCGATTTAATTCCAATGGGAATCACTCGTCCTGTAAAAATTGTAACTTCAGGTAAAGTAGATTTTGAAGACGTGTATGCTAACACCAAATTGAATAAAGATGGATCAGCAGATGTGAATTTCGAATATACCGTAAAAAATGCATCGAATGAACCAAGAGAAATGTCCTTTGTGGCAAGCTTAAAAGGAAAAAATTTTGAATCAAAGACTATAAATTTTGAATTCACAACCAGGTATAAACAAAGTTTCAAAAAACATACATATTGCTAAACCGGAATTGTGGTGGCCTTGGGATTTAGGAAAACCCAATTTGTATATTGCAAAAACGACTGTTCGCGAAGGCAAAATAAACCATGACTTTAACGAAACAACTTTTGGTATACGTGAAGTAACATCAAGATGGAATCCAGGATTTAAAAAAGGTGTAGATGTATCGTATCCTCGATCAACTTATATCAATGGAAAATTCCACTTTATTCGTTCGGCTTGTTGGGGAGGGCCTCCGGATATTTTTGCCGGTCGAACTTCAGTTAAAGAATATAAAAAGCTGATACAGTTAGCCAAAGATGCAAACATGAATAACATTCGCATTTTCGGATGGCATCCACCGGAAATACCTGAGTTTTATCAATATTGTGATGAAATGGGAATTACCATTTGGCAAGATATGATTCCTATGGGAACAGGTAATATCCCTACTGAAAGACCTAAATTAGAAGAGATATTTAAAACGGCAATAGCAGTAGCTGTTGAACGTCGTAATCATCCTTCGTTTATTATGACTGAAGGTGGTGAGGAAATGATGTTGCGTACAAGAGATGCCAAATTTGGGCGCGCATTCCTCGAAGAATTAGGCGATTCCATTACTAAATATATTAAAATACCATATATTCCAGACTCACCATTGACTTGTGAACAGTCAATAGAAGCAGGTTGGAAACCGAAAGAAGCAGTACATGCATTGCGTTATTTCTATGACATGGGACAATGGTTGCACGAAGATTGGTTGCAAACACTGAATTTCCCAATAGTACCGGAATTTGCTGTAACTTCGGTTCCATCAGTAGAAAGTCTTAAAAAGTTCATTCCTGAAAAGGAAATGTGGCCTCCCGGATTAAGTTGGGGACATCATTGGGCCGATTTAACCCGTTTGCGCATGCAGAACTGGGACGTATTTGGTGACGAAAAAATTGATTCGTTGGAGCAGTTTGTAATGCACAAGGTATTATTTTCCAAAATGGTATTGAGTATTTCCGTCGTCATAAACCAGGTTTAAGTGCTATATCATTGTGCCACTTTATAACTTATTGGCCGGATATGAAATGGGGTATTGTTGATAATTATCAGCAACCAAAGCGCTCTTACTATTTAGTTCAAAAAGCTTATCAGCCGGTGTTGATCAACCTGAACTTTACTAAACGTCGCTGGCATGCAGATGAGTTTTTCAAAGGGGAACTTTGGGTAGTAAATGACTTTTATGAAACCTACAAAGATCAGGCAGACATTACATTTAAAGATGAAAATGGTGTTGTATTAAAAAGCGAAAGCTTTAAAATTAAAGAAGTAATGGCAAATAGTGCCGCTAAATTCTTTGATATAAAAGCAGACGTAATGTCAAAAGTGAAAAATCAAGTGTTTGTTTATCTTGAGTTGAAAGATAAAAGTGGCAAAGTAATTTCGCACAATGATTATTTCTTCTTAGTAGGTGATCAAAAAACTGCTGAGCTTGAATTCAGGAAAATGAAAGCTGATCGTGTAAAAATTGAATCAAATTTTGGTTATGGAAACTATTACCGTTTCTTTAAAAACTTGACACGTGAAGACAATCAGGATTACGATTCAGACATTCAAATTCCTCGTGCCAGAGGTTTTGAGAAAAAATAAAATTGTTGGGTGTTTTGAGTAAATGTATGATAACACCAACTATCGAACAGATTAAAATTGATTTGGAAATTTCATTACAATTAGAGTCTGCTCCAACGCCAGACTCAGGCGATGAAGTGTATAACACAGCACAGCCTTTTAATTCAGACCCCTATAAAATAAATGCAGGTTAAATTATGATAATTTAGCTTTGAGATAAAGATATTTAATTCATTATGTTAGTTTCTATAATAGAGAATGGTTGTTGTTGTAACCAAGAAAGAGACTGTCTATGAGGTATAGCAGTCTCTTTTGTTTTTAAATGAATTTCGTGAATCAATTCACTTATTTTGTATTATCTGTTTAATAGAATAAAACTATTTGCTTTTTAACTCAATCTCTACCACTCCATTTGCGCCTCTCGAACCCCAATCGGCAGCGTCGTTTCCAACAAGTACTTTTACTGATTTTACCTGAGCCGGTGATATTCCGGAGATATCGGCTGTAACTATTCCATCAACCACAAGCAATGCCTCATTTCCCGAAAACAAAGAGTTGGGTCCTCTTGACTCAAGCACAACCTTTTTTTCGCTCCCTGTGGTACTAAACTGAGCAGCCGGATAAATACTTTGTATTATATCATATATATTAAGCATTCGGTCAAAATTATTATTCTCGCCCATGAGATTTTTAATGCAATAATCCAGCGTAGATTTTGATAGATAATTGTTATTTAATACACTTTGATAGGCTTTATCGCCACCTTCAAATAGCAAATTGATATTCAAAGGGCTATCGTCCTTGATCCTGGTTGAAAAATACTTAAAGCCTTCGGCCTTGATTACTAAAACCTCATTTTTGTTTACCACAATGCTAAACATACCTAAAGAGTCAGTTTTTACTGTCTGTTTCGACTTTTTGCAAATTATTACTACTCCATTTAACGGATAGTTTTTAAAGCTTGTTACAGTTGCTTTTTGAATGCTAACTTGTGAATGTAAATTTGATCCAAAAATGAATAAACTAATTAGTCGACCCTTAAAAAGTCCATAAACATAAGATTATCAGTAAAATAAATCTTAAAAGTGTTGTGTATATCTGCAAGTTTTAGTATATTTGATGCATAAATCTTGCAAATATATTATGCTATCAAAGAAGAAAGAT
>QKGU01000154.1 GCA_003250325.1 Paludibacter sp. | reverse complement strand
CCCATGTTACAAATTGTTCCTTTACCTGTTGCCGAAAGCGAAGCGGTACCTTCGCCAAAATATTCGATAATGGCATTCGTTCCTTCCTTTTACAGTAAGAATTCCGGCCAGTTTTAATATCACGTCTTTAGGCGATGTCCATCCAGAAAGTTTTCCGGTAAGTTTTACGCCTATAATTTTTGGCATTTTAAGTTCCCATGGCATTCCTGCCATTACATCCACAGCATCAGCTCCACCCACACCAATGGCAATCATTCCGAGACCACCGGCATTCGGAGTGTGCGAGTCGGTTCCAATCATCATTCCACCCGGGAAAGCGTAGTTTTCCAACACCACCTGATGAATAATTCCTGCGCCCGGTTTCCAGAAAATTTGTTCGAAACGGCACTTAAAAAATCATATACTTCGCGGTTGGTATCTTCTGCGGTTTTCAAATCTGTTTTTGCAGAAATATAAGCCTGAATAAGGTGATCGCAATGAACGGTAGAAGGAACTGCCACCGATTTTCTACCCGAATTCATCAATTGCAGTAAAGCCATTTGCGCCGTTGCATCCTGCATGGCTACACGGTCGGGCGAAAAATTGACATAGTCGACTGCTCTTACATAGTTTTCCAACGGCTCATCGGCCGAGAGGTGAGAATACAGGATTTTTTCAGTAAGCGTTAGCGGACGTTGTAATTTTTTTTTGATCTGAGAAATTTTTTCAGGGTAGGCAGCGTAAATACGCATGATCATTTCTTCATCGAACACCATATTTCTGTATTTTTTATCATTTTGTAATTATTTACTAGGCAAATATAATAAAAAATAACTTTGTGAGTCTCTACAAAATTATATTTCTAGGTTTTTAAACAACTGATTTATCAAAAAGTTCAGCTAATTTAACCTGAAATATAAAAATGTAAAAACACTAATGAAAGATTGTTCAGACTATCTTCTGTGTACTGTAATTTTTATTTTATACCAAGTTAATCTTTTACACAACGAACACTAAAACCGAAGTAACCATAATTACTAATTCTATTCAAACCTCCACTTGTATTATTAACACTACGTCCAAAAATATTTTCAGATACATCTATGGTAGAACTCCACCAACCAGTAGCTAGACCCTGACCAAAATAAACATCAACAGCACGTGCTCCGCCGGGCAGCGCTGTAAATCCAACTGAGTTCACACCATCTGTATTAGGAATTTCCCAGCCCGATGTAGATTTCAACTTTCCACCAGACACAGATTCTCCACCTAAGAGATTGGAAAGTTCTGTCCATTCCGAATCAGTAGGCAAATGCCAGCCCTCTGGAACTGCCGCAATTGAGGCATACCAATTATAAATAACACCATATCTAGCCCTATCATACACGTAATAATAAGGAGTAGATTTTGTCATCCACTCCTGCTCATCTTCCAATCCAACAGAAAAATCACTAGCTGCCTCAGGAATATAATCCAAATTTTCTGCCATCCAGATTTGAGAACCAATTTTTACGGTTGAATAATATTTTCCGTTCGCATCTTTACATTCAACAAATTCAGTATCTAAAATCTTATTACTTGTAGGCACATCACAAACTACTGAACAATAATTTCCTGAGTAAAATTTAAAAAGCAATTGATCATTTGTGGAATACTTCATTCTAACTAATAAATCAGTAGTATTTGATTGATTTATTTTTTGTCGTTCAGGGTATGAATTTGTTATTTTCGACTGACTATTGGAATTTGACAAACTTATAGTTTTTATTGTATAAGTATAATCACTCCCAACAATATTTACAAAATATGTCCCTTTTGGTAAAAAGAGTTTAAATACATTTTTCCCTTCTAACACACTTTGTGAGAAAGTCGAAACCTTACGCCCATCAATAGTGAGAACATTTATCTTGACAACCTCCGAATGTTTTGC
>QKGU01000010.1 GCA_003250325.1 Paludibacter sp. | reverse complement strand
TTCATTTCATTTTTTTACCTTTGCTACAATTCTGTCGATTCAATTCTGTTGAAAAGTAAACATTGAATTACAAATTATGTTCATTGAGAACAATAACGTATGATTTTCATTTTTCTCTTTTCATGAAAAACATATTCAAATACATATTATCCTTTTCTTTAATAATCAGCACTTTTAATCCAACAAATGCTCAAAAGGGAAATATGTATCCAGGTGACAACGCAATGTTGTTAGAAAAAGCCATTTCAGCTCCCAGAAAAAATCATCAATCTGTAGTACAAAATAATTATGACCTGAAATACCATCGGTTTCTATGGTTTATCGATCCCGCTGTACGCTACATTTCCGGTTCCGTAGCTTCCTATTTTGTGGCAAAGGAACAAATGAGCAGCATCCAGTTTGAATTAAGCAGTGAATTATGTGCTGATTCTGCTATCTACAATGGAAATATCGTTCCTGTTGAACATTTGGGTAATCTGGTCAATATTAGTTTAAACACAACAATTGCCCAAAACAAATTAGATTCTGTCACACTATTTTACAAAGGAGTACCTCCAACCACGGGATTTGGGTCGTTCGGCAATTATGTGCACAATGGCGCACCCAGCATGTGGACACTTTCCGAACCTTATGGCGCGTCGGATTGGTGGCCATCGAAAAACGACCTGACAGATAAAATTGATTCGACAGATGTCTATGTGGTAATGCCAAAAGGTAACCATGCCGCCAGCAACGGATTACTTGTTTCCGAAAAAACGTATGATAGCAATCACATTATTGCCCATTGGAAACATCGTTACCCTATTGTCTCTTATCTCATAGCAGTAGCTGTTACCAATTACGCCATTTACTCCGATTATTATGTGAATGGAACCGATTCGCTGGAAATACTCAATTATGTCTATCCGGAAGATTCTGCTTCAGTTCGTGATGCGACAGCAGAATTAGTGCAGAGTATAGCTTTGTTCGAACAACTTTTCTCCCCCTATCCTTTCAGAAAAGAGAAATATGGCCATGCTCAATGCAATATTGGCGGAGGCATGGAACATCAGACCATGACTTTTCTGGGAAAAACTTCTTTTAATCCATATATTACTATTCACGAACTGTCTCATCAGTGGTTTGGCGATATGATCACCTGCGGAACATGGGAGGATATTTGGCTAAACGAAGGTTTTGCATCCTATTGTGTATTAGTTGCGTATGAACATTTGTATCCTTTTGAAATTCACGATCAATATCTGGAAGGGATGAAAAACGTCATTCTGACCAATGATCAGGGATCGGTTTTTTGCACTGACACAACAAACGTTGGACGCATATTCAGTTCGGCATTAAGCTATTACAAAGGAGCCTGGCTTCTTCACATGCTGAGATGGACGTTGGGCGACGAAGATTTTTTCAATGGAATAAAGAGTTACTTACATGACTCGGCATTGGAATATAACTTTGCCCGAACAATTGACCTGAAAAGACATCTCGAGGCACAATCGGGTAAAGACCTAACTGCATTTTTTAATGAATGGTTTTATGGTTCGGGAGTTCCCAACTACTCTGTAAGTGTAAATCAGTTGTTTAACCAAAGAGCATTAGTCACAATAAATCAAACGCAATATAACAGTGATGTCAGTTTCTTCCATATGATTGTGCCCATAAAATTCAAAAATGCCGAGAAAGACACTACAATTTTGTTTGATCCTTGCTACTCAGGACAAACATTTGATGTAGCTCCCGGATTTAAAGTCGATAGTGTTATTTTCGATCCTCAAAAAAAGATTTTATACAAAACGGCAACTGTAAGCTTGCAACAATTAGCATGTGCTGAAGGTGAAATGACATGCGACAAAAGACTTATTATTGTACCTAATCCGGCTTACGAGACGTTGAATGTTGAACATTCGGAAGGAAAAATATCTTTCTATCAAATTTATAATCTGAACGGAAAGACCATCACCACAATTCCACTCACCAACGACGATAACTTATTGCAACTCGATATTCATCTACTACTCCCGGGAATATATATATTGAAAGCCGGAAATTCCGACTGGACAGAATCTAAGTTTTTTGTGGTTGGGAAACGGTAGCTATAATTGAAACTTAGCATGCTCCGATAAAATAGACAAATAAAATTACCACGCTCCCGCAGAACCAGGGGTCTGCATTAAACTCTTATTCTTTAACTGTCTGAATCATAATTCTCAGAATTTAATAATTTTCAGAATCAACACATTCGTTGCTAATGAACTGTTGAATTAAATATAAGTTTATATTGCAAGCTTGTAGCCCCGAAATTTATCAATAACCCTTTTTCAAATTTATAGGCTACAACATAATTCTTTGCCTGAGCCAAATGAACATCTTCAAGCGTTGTCAACGCTTTTAACTCGACAATTACTTTATTATCAACAACAAAATCAGCTCTACGAGTACCTACATTTATCCCCTGATAATAAATTGTCTGTTCTGCTGCCCTTACAAACTCAATATTGGCACGCTCCAATTCTATGGCCAGACAGCGTTGATAGATTACTTCTTGAAATACGAAGTATTCACGAATACAATTAAAGAATAAACTCTATATGAGTAAAACCATTACCTAGTGTATTGTGCACTTTCATGGCGCAACCAATTATATCATATGTAAGCTTGTCCTTTTCCACCGGCTACTGTTTTTATTCTCTTTATTCTCTTTATTCTTTTTTACTCTCTTTATTCTATCATTCTATCATTCTGTAAGTCCTGATTCAGACAATTAAATTATGCCTGTTAATCATTCCCTGTTCCCCGTAGTGTATAGCTTATGCAGCCCGATGTTTGGCGAAGCGTCTCGCTTCGACATTGCTAAAATAAAAGCTCCAGCTTTTAATATTTATTTTGAATATACAAGGCAGGAGCCTTGCTTTTAGCTTCGACATAGCGAAAGACGCTATGCCGAACGCACTCAATACAAATCTCTACGCTACGATGAACGGGCTATTAACCTTGATATTTGCCACCCCAACTGCCATTACTTATACAAAATGTTAGCACCTGTTATTCATTGCTTTTTAGTTGTTTAATATATTCAAGCTCTTGTTTTGCAAATTCATTTTCGGGTTCATTTTTTAGAATATATTGTAAAGTATCCTCTGCTGCGTCAAATTGTTTAAGCTCAATCATACAATATGTTTTTCTACGTAAGAGAAACATAAAAAACTCATAATCATTTTCGGTTCTCTCCTCTTCCGCCTTTTTTGTCAGTAATTCTAAATTGTGGTCAATAATCATTAATGACCGTATGTCTTTAAGGGCAATAAGACAGTTTATGTATTCAGATTGGTATTTGTAGCCGTTCTTGCTATTTTTTACTGAAAATTCTAAATACTTGTAGGATTTGTCAAATAAACCCATTTCATAATAGCAATAACCAATTAAAAATGAACATTCAATTAAAGTTTGGAATTCTTCATCTGTCAATTGGTCTTCCCACCATTTTTGCTGTAAAGCCATAAACGCATTATTAAAATACTCAATTGCGTCCCAAAACCGATTTTCAGACATTACCTTTTTGCCAAAATAAAATTCCTTGGCAATTTGTGGGTAAAAGAGTACTTCAATAAGTTCTCTCTCAAGGTAATCCATCTCTTCTACTTTACCAGCTTTTAATTTATCTTTTGCAGAATTGAATATTGAAAAGAATTCAGTTTCTGTTTCTTCCTTCGTTTTGAAATCAAATCCAATAAGAATAGATAATGATTGAGGTTGTGGATTTATTCCCTTTTTACTTCTTTCCAGTTTTATGGTTGGAAGGCAAAAGGTAGTTTGAACGTAAAGGACTTTATCTTTTAGACCTTCAGGATACTGCAAATGAACTATTAGTATCGCATCTGTTTTGCTAATTGATTTATCCTTATCCGTTTTTGATTTATCGTAAGTTTTGTAGGATAGAGTTAAGATAATCTGATTTGCAAGTTTACTGCATCCTTCTCTATAATATTCATATTCGCCTTTTTCATTCCGCTTGTAATGCCCTAAAAATTCGTAGTTCCAAATATCTTCTTCTCCTTCAACAACTTTCAACGAACCGTCATTTATTGTGAGAACAGATAGTTCTTCTTTTCTAATGTCAAAGAGGGAATTTATTAGTTCACCAAACTTCAAAGAGTGGTTTTCATTCGTCCTAAATTGAATTCTGTCTCTTTGGTGTTGGAATTCTAATTCACGCTGTAACCAAAAGATATCGAAGTCCATTTGTGAACCGTCTTTAAATTCAAGTACTGTGTCCTTTTTTGGTGTCTCTTTTTTCCCAAATAGTTTATTAAGCATTGTCGTTGTCTTTTATAATTGGTGCTAACGTATTGCTATGCGAACTACTAGTTCGCATATATTCGCCTTATCTGTAGTTGCTGTTTCCCCCGCTACCGCAGATTTTCAATCTGTGGTTTGCTTGTTAAAGCAATCAAATTATAATTATGTCTAATAATCATTTCACTGTTTCCCGTAGTGTATAGCTTATGCAGCCCGATGTTTGGCGAAGCGTCTCGCTTCGTCATTGCTAAAATAAAAGCTCCTGCTTTTAATATTTTATTTGAATATACAAGGCAGGAGCCTTGCTTTTAGCTTCGACATAGCGAAAGACGCTATGCCGAACGCACTCAATAACAATCTCTACGCTACGATGAACGGGGCCCAAACGGAAAGTTTGTTTTCATAAAGATATCTTGAGCTTTTTTCCTTTCTTTCATATATTTAATGTTAATGATATTCATACTCTTTTAATATTTACCGAGAATTACGGACTGGCTATTTTAGTATTATAGCCGTAAAGCTCTCAATATCTGTCTCGAAATATTCTTTCTCAAAGTCATACTTAGAATAAGACGAGAAATAGTCTGGTAAATAAAATCTAATGGCTCCTTCTTTAGATTTCATAGCTGGGAAAGTGTAATCAGTTGAATATTCACTTTTCTCAGTTGATAGTTCTGTTTGTATTAAATCAAGAAACTTTGTTTCATCATACTTTTCATATTTTGAACCCATACTCACCTTATAAAGAGTTTTTAGTTCTACAAGACTTTCAATGTTCAATAATTTTAGATATTCTTTTTTGGTATAAATGTATCCTATAGTCTCATTAAATTCATACCAATCTTCTTTGATAGAAGGATATTCGTATCGTCCACTCCATTTGTCTACAAATAAAACATAATATGTTATTCCTTTATAATTTACTGTCTTTGTTTGCACTTTTTGAAAGTTTTGGCTTGTATGCGACATCATATAAGCTCCTTGTAAGGATTTATATTTGTCTTTATAATCCTTGCTTTTTGAAATTACATTTTCATAATCTATCCATTCCCCAAGTGTTGAATTGTAAGCCCAGCCTGTAGCTTTTGACAGAGTTCCTGAAGTCATATCAAAACTCAGTTTTTCTCTATTTATTCGTTCTTGTGCAAAAACATATAATAAGGAACTTGTCAATAAAATTGCAATAATAGTTAATTTAGTTTTCATTTTCTAAGTTTTTTTTCTTACTCATTTGGCTTTTAGTCCCGCCCCGTTTTTTTTTCGTGGTCGCTGGTCTCCACATTTTAAATTCATGTCAAGTTCGCCTGCTTAAATAAATCTTTAAGGTTCACTTGTCTATTTATTTTTTTTAACTAGCCCCTAACACTCCCATACAAGCACCTTTGTGTCGATACATATCCATTATCTAAGTGCGTGTTTTGTTGTAAGCCCAACGCTACTGTATATTGGCAATCTGTGGTTTGATTATTTTTATTCCTCAGTTTCACCACTATATTCTTTTTTTTAACTCTCCAAAAATACGAAATAATTTAACAGGATAATTGCATTTATAAAAAATAATTGAAAAAATATTATTGTTGTCCGATAAAAGTTTGCCGATAAGATAAAAAAAAGGAGCCAATTTTCTCAAATCAGCTCCAAAGTTGTATATTTGAAGTTACCACACCTAAAATATATAACATGAGCAAAGATAAACATTTTATCGGACAGCCGA
>QKGU01000188.1 GCA_003250325.1 Paludibacter sp. | reverse complement strand
ACAACTTCAAAAGTACATCGCGAAGTGGCTTCCGAAATGTTCAGAACCATAAATAACAAAGGTGGTTTTATCGAAAAAACAAGTGAGCAGTATTACGACGAAACAGCGCAACAATTTCTTGCCGACCGTTACATTACCGGAAAATGTCCGCATTGCGGCAACGAGAATGCTTACGGCGACCAATGTGAATCGTGCGGAACATCATTAAACCCGACGGATCTTATCAATCCGAAGTCAGCCATCAGCGGATCGGCTCCGGTAATGAAAGAAACAAAACACTGGTATCTTCCACTCGACCAGCACGAAGCGTGGTTGCGCAAATGGATACTGGAAGATCATAAAGAATGGAAACCGAATGTGTACGGACAGTGCAAAAGCTGGCTCGACATGGGCTTACAACCTCGTGCCGTAAGCCGCGATTTGGACTGGGGAATTCCCGTTCCTGTTGAAGGAGCCGAAGGAAAAGTGTTGTACGTTTGGTTCGACGCGCCTATCGGTTACATTTCGAACACAAAAGAATTATTGCCCGACAGTTGGGAAAAATGGTGGAAAGATGAAGATACCCGTTTGCTTCACTTTATCGGAAAAGACAATATCGTTTTCCACTGTATCGTTTTTCCGGCCATGCTAAAAGCCGAAGGATCGTATATTCTTCCGGAAAATGTTCCGGCCAATGAGTTTTTGAACCTTGAAGGTGATAAAATTTCTACTTCGCGCAACTGGGCAGTGTGGCTGCACGAATATCTTGAAGATTTCCCCGGCAAACAGGATGTATTGCGCTATGTGCTAACAGCAAACGCACCGGAAACCAAGGACAACGATTTCACATGGAAAGATTTTCAGGCGCGCAACAACAGTGAATTAGTGGCGATCTTCGGAAACTTTATCAACCGCGCGTTGGTACTGACTCAGAAATACTACGATGGCAAAGTGCCTGCTTTGGGAGAATTGACCGACTACGACAAACAAACGCTCGAAGAGTTCGTAAACGTAAAAGCCGACGTAGAAAAACTACTCGACAATTTCCGCTTCCGCGATGCGCAAAAAGAAGCCATGAATCTGGCTCGTATCGGAAATAAATATCTTGCCGACACCGGATATGGACAGAGTGTCGACGATTATGCATTTAAGCTTGCAAATTGCAGCAAATCTGGCAATAGCTTTCGAGCCGTTCCTTCCGTTCACTTCGGAAAAACTTCGGAAAATGTTGAATCTAAAAGCGTTCGACTGGAAAGAGCTTGGGAGAATTGATTTGTTGAAAGCCGGCGACGAACTTGGAACTCCTGAATTACTTTTCGAAAAAATAGAAGACGAAACAATTCAAATGCAGGTACAAAAGCTTCTGGACACTAAAAAAGCCAACGAAACCGCTGCTTATAAAGCTGCTCCGATAAAAGAAAATGTAGCGTTCGACGATTTCATGAAAATGGATATCCGCGTAGGAACAGTTTTGGATTGCCAAAAAGTGCCAAAGGCAGATAAGTTACTCCAGTTCCGCATTGCCGATGGATTGGAAGAACGCACCATTCTTTCGGGAATTGCGGCTTATTACCCAAATCCCGAAGAACTAATCGGAACACAAGTTTGCTTTATCGCCAATTTCGAACCGCGCAAACTCCGCGGCATCATGAGCGAAGGGATGATTCTTTCAGCTGAAGATGCGGATGGAAAATTAGTACTTATCAAACCAAGCGTAAAAGTAACAAATGGTGTAGAGGTGAAATAAACTTCCACTTAGTTGTGTATTATATCACTCGTCCGGCTGATCTGTTCAGACCGGACGTTTTTTTTATTTTGGGAATTAATGAAAGAAACACAAACTATTGCGTTCATTAAAACATAAATCAGAATTATTAGTCAGAATACTAAAAAAGATAAGATAAAACAAAGAACAATGTATCCTCATATTTTAAAATCTTAAATATTCCATTCTTTAGTTAAATCACATATGTGAAATTATATTTTTTACGTTAATTTGTATCGCCTCAAACTTTAATCTCCATACTGTGAATAACTTTACGCCATTAAAAATTATTGCATTCATCATAATTACACTTTTTTCCTGCCAATCGACAGACAAAAGTCCCATCTCCGAATATAAAATTACAAGAACAAACTTTGATGACATTCTCACCATCGAAGGTTTTGTTGAACCCACACAATCCATCTCTGTTGCATGCCCCGGAAATACTGACGGAGTCATTTCAATGATTGTAGAAGACGGCATCCGCGTTGAAGAAGGTGATACCTTGGTCATAATAGAAGATAAACGTTTAATTACAAATTACAACGAAGATCTGATAAATCTGGAAAATGCTAATGCAGAACTAAGCAAAAGCAAGGCGGATTTGGAAATGCAATATGCAATAATGGAAGCGCAGGTAAAAACAAATGAAACTGACACCGAGATTGCAAATCTTGATTCTGTGCAAATGCAATATCTAACCCCAAATCAAAGAAAAATAAGGGAATTGGAGTTAAAGCAAGCTGCTATTGAGCAATAGTCCGTTAGAAAAATATAATAATTAAGCGGCTTTCGTGCCGAAATACAGTAGTTCTTTGACATGGTGGTGACTTTTTAGGGTTTTAGGTTTTATACCGAAAGTCTCAATAAATCGGTTTAACAGAAACGCATTGTG
>QKGU01000082.1 GCA_003250325.1 Paludibacter sp. | reverse complement strand
GTTTCCATTGGCATTGCCGACAAAGTAATGAAAATCGAAACCGATGAGAGTTTGCGGGAATACGAGTCTTTTCTCTCTGCTCATTATCCCGAAAATGCTCAGGATGTGAAGGCGATTGTAAAAGAGATAAAAAAAATAATGGGGTACATGGAAGTGCTGTACGGAATTGATAATCCTGCATTTCTGAACATGACAGATGATAAAAAATACCTCATGAAAGTGATATTGCCGTGGATGTTCAAATTTTTGTTCACGATTCGCAGTATTTCGAAACTGAAAGAACCGGTGGAAGAATATCTGAAACGATTCACGAAAAATCAATCGCTGATTGATATTATTGCCCAGCATTTTTTCCAAAAAACGCCAACCTCGTTTGCATTAAGTTATTTCAGCCTCTATCTCGACTATTATTATCCTAAAGGCGGTACTGCCACCTTTATTCATGCAATCGAAAACTATTGTGTAGAACATGGTGCTGAAATTAAAGTTTCAACGTCTATAGAAAGCCTTCATCCGGAAGAGAAATATGTGATTGACAACAATGGTAATCGCTTCGAATACGATAACCTGGTTTGGGCAGGAGACATGAAACAATTGTACAATGTTATTCCGGTTGAAAAACTGGCGAATCAGAAATTGATAAATACAGTTACCGAAACACGCAAAAAACTGGAACATTTAAAAGGAGGCGATTCCGTTTTTACTGTTTATCTGACAGTAGACGAAGGTCGGGAATATTTCTCAAAAATTTGTACCGGACATTTTTTTTATACGTCCGATAAAACCGGCTTGTCAACAGTAATTAAGTCTGATACAGAATTATTTGTGAATGAAAATACTGTTGATAAAGCCGAATTAAAAAAGCAAATCATTGAATATCTGAATGAATATTGCAGATTAAACACTTTTGAAATTTCAATTCCGGTTTTGCGTGATCCTGACATGGCTCCCGAAGGAAAATCGGGGCTGATTGTGAGTTTGCTTTATGATTATCGTTTGGCCAAAAGAATTGAAGAGTACGGTTGGTCCGAAGAGATCAGGTTGTTTATGGAAAAAAGTTTCATTGATATTTTAGATGAAAGTACTTTCCCCGGAATAAAAAATAAAATATCCGGTTGTTTTTCTTCTTCGCCACTGACTATTGAAAAACGGACCCGAAATACGGAGGGTGGAATTACCGGTTGGGCATTCACCAATCCGTTTATGCCTTCGGAAAGCAGAATGCTGAAAGTGGCGGCAGCAGTTGATACGCCTTTGCCATCGATTTTTCAGGCAGGTCAGTGGGTTTATAGTCCTTCTGGCTTCCCCATTTCGATACTTACCGGAAAGCTCGCAGCGGATAAGGCATTGAAAAATGGAAACTTTTAAGCGTCTTTTTAAAATCACTACTGACCGACAAAAAATTGATTTCGCAAAAAGGGAAGCCATCTAAGCGATAACTTCCCCCGATATAGTACTTTTGTTTTACCACAAACACATAGACTATATGGGCAAAGATATAACAAAAAATTTAGTCGGTCAGCCGATTTTCAAACAAATAATAAAAATGCTGCCA
>QKGU01000180.1 GCA_003250325.1 Paludibacter sp. | reverse complement strand
TTAAGCAATTTTCTCAAATCCAAATGTTCTACGATAGAATCTACTATGCGAACCGGATCGTTTTGAGGTATAAAATCATCAAAAGTATAGGGAAATAACTCTTGTTTATTCTGAATATATTCTTTAAATCGCATATATTTAATTATATATCAACGATATAAAGATAATAAAAATTTTTCAATATACCAAATTACCGTACAAAAAAAAGGCTGACTCAATTTTTATTTTGAGACAGCCTCGTTTGTTTGTGTTTGGTTATATTATTTAAACAAATCAAATCGATCGGCATTCATTACCTTAACCCAGGCAGCGACAAAGTCCTGCATAAACTTTTCTTTGTTGTCGTCCTGTGCATATACTTCGGCATAAGCTCTCAAAATTGAGTTCGATCCGAACACAAGATCTACACGGGTAGCTGTCCATTTTACTTTTCCGGTTTTCCGGTCTCTTAAATTGTACAGATTTTCGTCAACTGGTTCCCACACATAAAGCATATCGGTGAGGTTGACAAAGAAATCGTTGCTAAGTACGCCTTCGTTATCGGTAAATACGCCATGTTTGGTTCCACCATAATTAGTTCCCAACACTCTCATCCCACCGATCAAAACAGTCATTTCAGGAGCTGTCAATCCCATAAGTTGAGTTCTGTCGAGCAACATTTCTTCAGGTTCTACCACATAATCTTTTTTCTGCCAGTTCCTGTAGCCATCATGAATTGGTTCGAGCACAGCAAAGGATTCGACATCCGTCATTTCAACTGTCGCATCGCCTCTTCCCGGTTGGAATGGTACTTTAATATCCACTCCTCCGGACTTAGCGGCCATTTCGATAGCAGCACTACCTCCCAGAACAATCAAATCGGCTATGCTAACCGGTTTTAATATTGTGGCCTGAATTTCCGTGAGTTTTGATAGCACTTTCTGAAGTCTTTCCGGTTCGTTTCCCTCCCAGTCTTTTTGAGGAGCCAAACGTATTCTTGCACCATTTGCACCACCTCTGAAATCGGAAGCTCTGAATGTTCTTGCACTATCCCAGGCTGTATTAATGAGTTCTGTTTGAGTTAATCCGCAATTCAATAATTTTGATTTTATATCTTCTATTTCGTTGTCGGAAAGCGTGTAGTTGACTGCAGGAACCGGATCCTGCCAAATCAGATCTTCTTTAGGCACATCAGCGCCCAGATAACGGCTTTTCGGACCCAAATCGCGGTGAGTAAGTTTAAACCAGGCTCTGGCAAACACCTGCGCAAAATATTCAGGATCATTGTAAAAACGTTCTGAAATTTTTCTGTATTCAGGATCCATCTTTAAAGCCATATCAGCATCAGTCATCATGGGATTTCGGCGTACACCCGGCACATGTGCATCAAACGGTTTATCTTCTTCCTTTATACTTATAGGTTCCCATTGTGATGCTCCGGCAGGACTTTTTTTGACTTCCCACTCGTAATTTAAAAGTAAATAGAAATAGCTGTTGTTCCATTTATTCGGGGTAGTAGTCCACGCTCCTTCAAGTCCGCTGGATACAGTATGTTCGGCATTACCTTTACCTTTTGGATTTATCCAGCCCAAACCCTGATGTTCAATAGATGCACCTTCAGGACTTGGTTCTAACGCTGAAGCGTCACCATTTCCATGAGTTTTCCCAACAGTATGACCACCGGCAGTTAATGCCACCGTTTCTTCATCATTCATGGCCATACGTTTAAATGTTACCCGCATAGCCTGAGCTGTCTTAAGCGGATCCGGTTTACTGTCAACTCCTTCCGGGTTAACGTAAATTAATCCCATTTGAACAGCAGCCAACGGATTTTCGAGTGTTTCTTCATTTGCGTTATCAGAATATCTGTCTTTTGCCAACCAATCTTTCTCGGCTCCCCAGTAAATATCTTTTTCGGGATGCCAGATATCTTCGCGACCACCACCAAAACCAAATGTTTTGAAACCCATTGATTCATAAGCCATATTTCCGGCCAGAATCATAAGGTCGGCCCACGAAAGTTTGTTTCCATATTTTTTCTTTACAGGCCACAAAAGTCTGCGTGCTTTATCGAGATTTACATTATCGGGCCAACTGTTGAGAGGAGCAAAACGTTGATTTCCAGTATTGCTGCCGCCCCGTCCATCAGCAGTACGGTAAGTTCCGGCGCTGTGCCAGGCCATACGTATCATTAATCCGCCATAATGTCCCCAATCGGCAGGCCACCAGTCCTGACTGTCAGTCATTAATTTCTTCAGGTCGGATTTTACGGCTTCCAGATCAAGTTTTTTGAATTCTTCACGATAATTGAAGTCTTTGCCGAGAGGGTTTGTTTTTGTGTCGTGTTGGTGAAGGATGTCTAAATTCAATGCATTAGGCCACCAACTCATTACGGAATGACTACTTTCCGTATTTGCTCCATGCATAACAGGGCACTTACCATTTTTTAAATCGTCCATAATATTTATTTTTAAGTTAAGGAAAAACAGACCATTTACATGAATGTCCACAAACAGAGAACGGTAGAGGTTATGAGCATCCACCGTTACACGGTATTATTCATGTTCATTTAGTCAACATCTATCATTTGCGTTAATAGTCACAAATCTTATCTCTTCACTTAAAGTAACATTATCCGGATGTTTTCGGTTTATTTTATAAGTTTTTTTATAAGACGCAGCCTTAACAACCTATGAAAAACATACGAAATCCTATCTTTTAGATTCATTGTCGAGTGTTTTAGAAGGTCATACCTATGAATAACATCCGAAATCCTATGTTTTAGAGCCATTGTCGAATGTTTTAGAGGGTCATACCTTGTAAAACATACGAAATCCTATCTTTTAGAGCCTTTGTCGAATGTTCGAAAGAGCGAAGTAGCTATTCTGAAGGAGTAAGTAGCCCCCGTTCCCCATAGCGTACAGCTTTATATCCCCGATGTTCGGCATTAGCCTCCGGCTATGTCGAAGCTAAAAACAAGTCTTTATACTTGTGCAAGCGGAACGCTTGCTTCTAACACAACGAAGGATTTGTGACTATAGCGGTTATGTTTTCGTGAATTTTCCCCAAATTAATGGTCAACTTGTCATAAGTAAAATTAGAATGAAATGAAATATCATCTTCAAAGTTGTTTTTTACTATACTGACAGGCGAAATTGCATAGCATATTGATGTGTCAGCGCATTCGTTTAAAGAAACCTTTACTGCGTAATTTCCATTTGAAGTTGCAGTAAAACTTTGATTTGTTTCTTCAGATAATGGAGCGAAATTGTTGTCGCAATCCAGCCATTGATAAGTTGCTCCGGATTGGTTGGCTGTTAGTGTATTTCCAACTACTGATACTGTTGCGTCTACGTTGTTGATTGTTAGGTTTAATGTAATTATACTGTCGCAGCCAATGGTATTTGTAAGTGTTTGAGTGTATGTGCCCGATGCAGTGTAAGTCTGACTGTTGAGTGTGTACGATTTGCACGCTGTTTCTGTAAGAGAATACGTGGTATTGCACGATTCATTAAAAAGAGCATTTATCTCACTCACTGATAATTCTTTGTTGTACATTCGGATATCATCAATTGCTCCAAGAAAATATTCCGAATTGTAACTGGCGTACCCAATTGTGAATGGATTTGTGATTAATCCAAAAGGTCCGGATGAAGATGAGGTTTCTTTTATGAGGCGGTTGTCAATATACACCCTTTTTACCTGCCCCGGACTACTTGCAGTTACTACAATATGATGCCATACATTTAGCTGTAAAGGCACGGAGTCTGTATCGGTATATCCATTATATTCCCATTGAATATATCCATTGGGCTTTACGCGTAACAAATAATTTGTTTTTGTAGTGTAATTCGATTTTCCAAATATCATTCTTGTTCCACTTGTTGTTTCGGGTTTCTCCCAAACAGAAAAGCTCAGAGAACTTTGCATATCTAAAGTTGCAGAATGAGGTATAGAGATGTAATCATTTCCATCAAAACGGTAAGCCCTGTTTGTAAGCCCAAATCTATCCGAAACCAAAGTAGCTCCATTCACTGTGCCATGATTATTATTTATGCTTAAATCATTGGCATTACCATTGAAAGGCCAAAAACCTATCAAACCTTCTGTCGGAATTTGTCCTTTTACACTGTTTAAACTGAAGATAATCAGGCATAATAAAAATGTAAATCTTTTCATAGATGTTTTGTTTTTAGCTAATAAAAAACAAAGTTAACTATATTTTTCGGGTTTAAGATCAAAATTAGGCAATCGAACAATTTGTGCTGATATATGGAACAGTCAGCCAATGTGCTAAGAGTGGTGTTTTGTTCGTTTTTTTTACTCTTTGGCAGTTAATTTATTTGATATTTCTGAATACACTACTTGATATTCACTAAATTCAGGCCGATATGTTGTAATCAATTTCATCCAATTAGCTGCTGTTACTAAGGTTTCCATTTGTATCTTAGAATCCTCTAGTTTTGAAGCTTCATAAATTTCTTGACTCTTGTTGTAAATTTCATAATCAAATAAATAGAAATATTGGGTGTAAATTTCATTGTTATCTTTTGCAAATGCATTCAAGTCATTATTTTTTTTATTTTTCAAACTATTCCGTTTTAATACTAATTTTACTTGTGGAAAATCTAAATTTGAAATGTCACCACCTTCGAATTCGTATTGTGCTAATACTCTATATATTTTTTTGTTAACATCTATTTTCCCAAATTTTTCATAAAAAAGACTTTGATTATGTAATAAATATTGAAACTGTTCAGATTTAAATTCCGTCACAAATCTTTGAATGATATACCAATTATTGTTTGAATTCCATTGAGTTTTTTTTGTGTCTTAAAATAATTGTCTATTATTTTTTGAGATTTGCTTCCGAAAAAATGGTCTATAAATGATAAAGATTGTGGAGTGCCTTCTAAATATGGCTTCACAGTTTCGAATGAATAATCACCTTTCTCAATTTTAGTTTTAATAGCAGGGTAGTTTCTGTCATCGCTAAGTGCATTTTTTCCAAATTGAATAAATTCATTTGCAGTCATAAATCCACTTGTTTTGTGTATCAACTTTCCAGCTGAATCAATAACGACAAAAGAGGGTGTTCCATTAAGATCATACTCTTTCATAAAATCAACTATAGACTTGTTGAATTTCATAATTTGGTTCGATTGTATTCCCGATTCCCTTTTTATGTGTGATTTACAACAGACGAAGTTTTTTGAGTAGAACTCCTTTACTAAAGAGTCGGGAAAAACTGTACGTTCCATTTTTAAACATGGACCACATCCATCAGAAGTGAAGTATATCAATATCGGTTTGCTGTACTCTTTGGATATCCTTAATGGAATGGCTAAAGAGTTATATTGAAATTTAAGAGTTGTGGTATCTACTATTGTATTTAACGACGTAATTATACTTTCTTTCTTAGGTATGTTGCACGAAAATAAAAGTATAATCAGTAAGATAATAACAATTTTTGGTTGACTTCTTTGCATATTGTTTGTTTAGGGTGTTTTTTAGTACAACTCAAGATTCCACATAACAATAGTGATGTTTTTCTGGTCCCTATTAAGAGTTGATTTTTGTTTGTTTGTTTGTTTCGGTTTTCATATAAATTGCGAAGCTATTTGCTGTCAGGTCTCAAATATACAGCGAATTTACTTGACTTTTTATAATGTTGCTCCTATAGAGCTTTATATTTGAAAATCATAATAACTACCATGATTTTTACTCTTGACGGAGCAAATCTTGAGTTTCGTAGAAGTGTAATTATGGTAAAATATAAATTGGAAATGCCATTTTAAGCTCCATTGGGAGCGAAATTATACTGTTTCTGAAAAGTCAAGACGACTTCAGCGTAATATTGGTCAGGATTTTGTGTTACAATTCATCTCTTTTGATGTTAATCGTGTTTTGTGGGTTTTGACCCGAAGATGCCGGGATATTATTCGTTAAAATAGTCGGTAGCTCAAGTTTTATATTGTTTTTCACTACTGACCGACAAAAAATTGATTTAGCAAAAAGGGAAGCCATCTAAGCGATAACTTCCCCCGATATAGTACTTTTGTTTTACCACAAACACATAGACTATATGGGCAAAGATATAACAAAAAATTTAGTCGGTCAG
>QKGU01000415.1 GCA_003250325.1 Paludibacter sp. | reverse complement strand
TCTATTCATGGTCCATTGGGCTTTACCGATTTCGATCACGAAGGTTTACTGATAGAAGGATATGACAAGCTTGGAACGCTGGCTACAATTTACAATTATCCGTATTACCCGGAACATGTAGAAGCTTATGGTTTTGTAAAAGATATCGACTACAAAGAATATCTGATTACGATTCCGGAAGTTTTTCCTGAAAAATATTTCCGTATTGCTGACATTGTAAAACAAAAATACAAGCTCAGATCCGTGGAATGCAAATCCAGAAAGCAGATTGTTGACAATTATGCATTGAAAATTTTCGATTTGTTGAACCTGTGTTACAAGGATTTGTACGGTTTTACAAAGCTGAACGAAAAGCAAATCGCTTTTTATATTAAATTGTATTTCAGCTTCTTCCGTCTGGATACAATTTCTATTGTGGTGGATGAGAAAGACGACGTGGTTGCTTTGGGAATTGCAATGCCAAGTTTTACAAAGGCACTTCAGAGAGCAAAAGGTAGAATTTTTCCATTAGGTTGGTATTATATGTTGAGTGCGTTGAACAAAAATGATGTGGTCGATCTTTATTTGATGGCTGTTCATCCCGATTATCAAAGCAAAGGTGTGAACTCCGTTATGTTTGCTGACATTATGCCTAACAGTGCAAAAAACGGATATAAATTTGCCGAAAGTAATCCTGAGCTGGAAACAAACACTAAAATGTCTTCACAATGGGGAAGTTTTGAGCATGTAAATCATAAACGCAGACGCGTGTATATCAAACAAATTTAAAAATAAAGAGAGCAGTATTAAAACTACTGCTCGATTTTTTTCAACTTAATCTTAGCCGATTTTGGAATCATGCCCCTGAGATTGGCAAATGACGAAATAAAATGACTCGTAGATTTGATTTTTTAGTTATTGGCAGCGGAATTGCAGGAATAAGTTTTGCCCTGAAAGCTGCCCAATATGGTAAGGTCGCGATTTTGTGTAAAACTACCTTAGGTGAGTCGAACACTTCTTTCGCGCAGGGCGGAATTGCATCCGTTACTTACAAGCCCGACAGTTTTGAAAAACATATTGAAGATACTTTAATTGCCGGCGACGGACATTGCGATGCTGATGTCGTTAATAAAGTAGTGACTGAAGCTCCTTCACAGATTGAAGAATTGCTTAACTGGGGAATCGATTTTGATCGGACAGAAGAAGGACTTTTCGATCTTCACCGGGAAGGTGGCCACTCCGAACACCGGATTCTTCATCATAAGGATAATACAGGATATGAGATTCAACAAGCGTTGATTCGTGAAGTAAAAAGACATCCGAATATCGAGATTTTCGAGAGGCATTTTGCCATCGAAATTCTAACGCAACACCATTTAGGCGAATATGTGACTCATCACACCCCCGGAATTGAATGTTATGGAGCTTATGTATTGGAACAACGCACGAATTATATTCACACTTTTTTGTCGAAAATAACACTGATGGCTACTGGTGGTATTGGTCGCGTTTACTCCACCACCACAAATCCTGATATTGCTACCGGCGATGGAATTGCGATGGTGTATCGTGCTCGGGGAATTGTGAAGGACATGGAGTTCGTTCAGTTTCACCCGACAGCACTTTATCATCCCGGCGACCGACCTTCTTTCCTTATAACAGAAGCAATCAGAGGTTACGGTGCAGTTTTGCGCACGCAAAATGGGAAAGAGTTTATGTATAAATATGATGAGCGGGGTTCGCTTGCTCCACGTGATATTGTTGCCCGTGCCATCGACAATGAAATGAAAACGCGTGGACACGACTATGTTTATCTGGATGTAACCAAAAAAAATCCTGAAGAAACGAAAGTTCACTTTCCGAACATTTATAAAAAATGTCTGGAATACGGAATTGATATAACAAAAGATTATATTCCTGTTTCGCCAACACAACATTATCTCTGCGGTGGAATTCTGGTGGATATGAATGGTCGTTCAACCATCGACCGATTGTATGCTGCAGGAGAATGTTCGTGTACCGGGCTTCATGGTGCAAATCGTTTGGCTTCCAATTCGCTGATTGAAGCTATTGTTTATGCCGATGCCGCTGTGAAAGATGCTGTAAAGCGGCTTGATGAAATCGGGATCAATGAGTTTGTTCCTGATTGGAACGACGAAGGAACTTCGCTTCCTGAAGAAATGGTGTTGATTACGCAAAGTTTCAGGGAAGTGGAACAGATTATGAGCACTTATGTGGGCATTGTCCGATCCAATTTAAGGTTGCAAAGAGCGATGAACCGACTGGAAATTTTGTATAAGGAAACTGAAAACCTTTTTAATAAATCTGTTGTGTCGAGAGAAATATGTGAACTTCGGAATGTGATAAGCGTTGCATATATAATTATAAAACATGCGATTGCCAGAAAAGAAAGTCGCGGATTGCATTACACCGTAGATTATCCTGAAAAGCATAAAACGGATTTGTGATTTTGCAAAAAACATTTTTTCTTGCAAACTGAAATTAAAGAATAAAAAAGTTGTTCTGTAATTCACAGAAATACTTTAACTTTGAATCTGGAACAGAAATTGTATTGCTTAAATCTATTCTATTAATTTACAAGCAAATGAAACGAAAATTTACATTGCTTATTTTAATTTTGTGTATTGCAGGTGTCATTTTTGCTCAGAATTCGGCAAAAACAGATTCACGTGCAGGTTCACAAAATACGCTTATCAGAGTAGATGGCAATCAGAATAGCTGGATAAAAAGCGATACAGATGGGTCTGCATCAACAAATACGCAGACTATTGAGAGTGAAAATGTAGCTTTTACCACCACCTCAGAAGGAATTTATATTTCGAACGTAAGTGGAATAAACAAGATAAAATTGTTTGCACTTACCGGGCAATTACTGCTTAATGGTGATCTGGCTCAGGGGCATTTTTTTATTCCTGTCCGCAAAGGCATTTATTTCCTCAGGATAAATAACAAAAGTTTCAAAGTGGTTTGTAAATAGTTACAAGAATTTAGTTACAAGTTGCAAGTCAAAGGTCGAAATGTAATGGAGAATAAGAGACAAACTATTTTGGCTATTGTCTTCTTGTTTACTTGTAGCTCGTAACTTGTAACTCAGAATGTTTATACAATAACTATTCTCAGTTACATAAATAAAACTGCTTCGACTTTTTTGTCCGAAAAGCATAATTAAAATCATTCAAATAATATTAATTTAACAAAAATGGTTAAGCACATTGTTTTTTTTAAGTTAGAGGAAAATGCCGAAGGTAAATCAAAGATTGAATTGGCAGAGTATATTAAAGCGGAGTTGGAAAATCTGAAAAACGTTATTCCGGAAATAAAAATGATAGAAGTGGGAATTAATGTTCCTAATGCTCCGAAAACAGATTATGATATTGCGTTGAATTCTGAGTTTGATAGTTTTGAAGCGCTTGATATTTATCAGAATCATCCTGCGCATTTGAAAGTAGCAGGTTTTATCGGTAAGGTAAGAACAGTCAGAGCTGCTGTTGATTATATATTTTGATTGGGATCTTAATTAGAATCAAATATATAAATTGCGTTCACTTTCTTTTGAGCTTGGATTGTGTTTCGTTAAAATATTTCTTCTGAAATTTTGTTTCCTAAAATATTTCTCCTATATTTACGCCAAATTAACAAATAGTTTATAAACTTTAAATCTGAAAAATTATGTCAGTAAACAAAGTGATTTTATTGGGGAATGTGGGAAAAGATCCTGAAGTGCGCTATCTGGAGAAAAATGTTGCTGTAGCTAATTTCCCATTGGCAACTACCGAAAGAGGATATACGCTGCAAAACGGGACGCAGGTTCCTGAAAGAACAGAATGGCACAATATCGTGGTCTGGAGAGGATTGGCCGAGCTTGCAGAAAAATATATTCGCAAAGGAACACAACTATATATCGAAGGAAAAATTCAAACCCGTTCATGGGAGAAGGATGGCGTAAAAAGATATACAACAGAAATTTATGCCGATACTATTCAGCTTTTAGGAAAGAAACCTGATGCTACTGCGGATGCTTCAGTTGTTGTAGCTTCCACAGTGGAAGAACCACAAACTCCGCCTTTCGCAGAAGATGATCTTCCGTTCTGATAATGAAATGAAAGAGAATATTCTATATTTTTTTTGAACGCAAATTACGCAAATTTTCGCAAGAATAGTTTTGTAAGAATAAATATATCAGTTATTTGTGACTTGCAAGAATTTGTGAAGATTTGCGTAATTTGCGTTCTTTTCGTTTCATATTATTTCAAACGCATCCGCATCCTTCCATACCGCGAATTTTTCCCGATATTTTTGCAGTGGTTCTGTTGAAAGTTCAAAAGTCTGGGTCGACTTTTCATTTTCAGGGAAATCGAGTAGGGGAGTGGCTTTGAAATCGAGTAGAGCGGAATGCCCGTTGTAGGCTATTCCCAATCCATCAATCCCAATTCTGTTTAGTCCGCAAACATACGACTGGTTTTCAATGGCGCGGGCTTTTAATAAAATGTCCCAATCTGAAATTCGTCGTTCGGGAAAATTGGCTACAAAAATCAGCAAATCGTATTCATTGTTGATATTTCTAGCCCAAACCGGGAAACGGACATCGTAGCAAACCAGAATGCAGATATTAAATCCGCAATAATTGACAATCATTCTTTTGTCGCCGGGCGCGAAATGTTTGTGTTCTCCACCCATCGAGAATAAATGGCGTTTGTCGGCGGTTTTTACCTCTCCTGTTGGAAAAACGAAAAAAGCCCGATTAAATATTTTTCCGTTTTCAGAAGCTATAAAACTTCCTGTAATAGCGAGTTGGTATTTTTCAGCCCAGCTTTTCAGCGATTTTATTGTTTGTCCATCGTTACCTTCGGCCAGATTCAGTTGATCGGTGCAGAATCCGGTAGTGAACATTTCAGGCAGCACGACCAAATCGGTTGTGCCCGACAAAGCGGACAGATTTTTCTCTGTCATTTTCAGATTGGCTTCTTTGTCAGCCCAAAAGAGAATGTCCTGAATTAATGTTATCCGCATTGTTTGATATTTTTATTTAGTTGATTATGCCTGAAAATGTTCGGGATGCTTTGCTGTTACATCCTTGTAAAATCCACGAATCTTTTCCATGTCAGCTTCCTCGTTACCTGTAGGATGAAATATTTCAGTAATGCCCATTTCTTTCTTTTTGTAATCAAGAAATGCCAGCTGAATTGGAACATTTGCTTTCAGTGCAATATGGTAAAATCCCATTTTCCATTTGGTGACCAGACTGCGGGTTCCTTCGGGAGTAATGGCTATGTGAAGTTTGTCGCGTTTGCCAAATTCTTGCGCAAGCGTGTCGGTTACTGACGAGTGTTTGGAACGGTCAATTGGAATTCCGCCCATGCCCCTGAGAATAATTCCTAATGGAAAAAAGAACCATGAATCCTTCATTAAAAAATTGGATTTTCTTTTTACAGACCAATAGAAGAGTTTCCCAATAATAAAATCCCAGTTGCTTGTGTGAGGTGCTACGCAGATGATACTTTTCGGGGGTTCTTCCACCGTGGTTATGGCTTTCCAGCCTGAAACTTTCAATATTAATTTACTAATATGCCGCATTCAGAAAGATTTTTTAGTTTTATTTAAATGCAAAGTTACTGCTTTTTACCTAACTTTCCATTGTTGAAAACTATTTTAGTTTCAACCAAATCTAATTTGTATTTTTGTGTTTCAATACAATTGCATTTAAAACGATTTGACAATAATTTTTATTGTTTTGTTTGCGGTTTAATGTGTTCAAATGGATATTTCTTTTTTAAACGAATTAAACGAAAGTCAGCGACGTGCGGTAGAATATACTGATGGAGCTTCGTTGGTAATTGCCGGAGCCGGATCGGGCAAAACGCGTGTACTGACTTACAAAATAGCATATCTGCTGGCCAAAGGCTTTCAACCGTCTTCGATATTGGCACTTACCTTTACCAACAAGGCTGCCCGCGAAATGAAAGAACGGATCGCGACAATGGTGGGCGAGAAAACAGCGCGTTATCTTTGGATGGGAACTTTCCACTCCATTTTTTCACGGATTCTTCGTTCGGAGGCGGAGTTTCTTGGCTATTCAAAAAATTTCACCATTTACGATTCGGCCGATTCGAAAAGTCTTGTGAAATCAATTCTGAAAGAGCTGAAACTGGATGACAAAGTCTATAAGCCGGGATTGGTACAGTCAAGAATTTCGTTCGCTAAGAACAATCTGATAACTTCCGAATCGTATTTAGCAAATACTGAGTTAACAAAGTCCGATGCTTCTTCCCGTATTCCGTTGATGAAGGACATTTATAAAATTTATTGCAATCGCTGCAAACAAGCGGATGCGATGGATTTCGACGATTTGTTGTTGCAAACCAACGTCCTTTTCAGAAATCATCCGGAGGTGTTGCAGAAATATCAACAACGGTTTGGTTATATTCTGGTCGACGAGTATCAGGATACTAATTTTGCTCAATACATGATCGTGAAAAAGCTGGCCGAACAGCACGAAAGAATTTGTGTGGTGGGCGACGATGCACAAAGTATTTATTCGTTCCGCGGTGCGAATATCGATAATATTCTGACCTTCAGAAATTCGTATAAAAATGCGCAGATATTCAAACTGGAACAGAATTATCGTTCAACACAAACAATTGTGAATGCGGCTAATAGTTTGATTGATAAGAATTCGCAGCAAATAAGAAAAACAGTTTTCTCGGAAAAAGAAACCGGAAAACCGATAAAAATTCTGAATGTATTCACTGACTTTGAAGAAGGTTTTGTGGTTGCGAATAATATTTCCACGCTGCGGTTTTCGAATAATTACCGATATCAGGATATAGCCGTTTTGTATCGTACCAACTCGCAATCACGTGTGATGGAAGAAGCATTGCGCAAGCAGGGTATTCCTTATCGTATTTATGGTGGATTGTCATTCTATCAGCGCAAGGAAAT